>NZ_JAHRFC010000059.1:0-5519 GCF_020883015.1 Microcoleus sp. CAWBG640 | reverse complement strand
GTCGTTGCCGATACCCCCATCCAGGGTGTCATTGTCGTTACCACCGACAAGGCTGTCATTGCCCCCACCCCCACTGAGGTTGTCGTTTCCTGCACCGCCTAGCAAGGTGTCGTTGCCATCTAAGCCAACGAGGGTATCATTGCCATCTAAGCCTGCGATGTTGTCATCGACTGATGTGCCGATGAGATTGTCGTTTGTGGATGTACCAGTAAATACTGCCAATGTTTTTTTCCTGCCTAGAGTAAACCGGCGGGGGCTATTTATGAGATCACCACCTCGCCTTAATTGTTTATCTGGGCACTCTCCCCAAAATTATGCAGTTTTTCCAAAAAAACTTTTTTTTTGGCAATTCTTTTTTTTTCCCAGACTCACGACTCACGACAGAGAGGCGATTAAGGCTGTAGGGGCTCTCGCATTCGGGCCCAAAATTCTTGAGTAAAACCGATAAATTATCTGCCCGAATGCTTCGCCCTTACTCCAAAGTTATGCCTTAACCACCTTGGCGGTTGCTATAGCAGTCGCCAAGGCGGTTTGGTCATTGAGCGGAGCGTCGCCCTGAGCGTAGTCGAAGGGTCGAAATGTCCACTTCGACTACGCTCAGTGACCGAAATATCCTAATCGCCTTGGCGGTTGCTATAAGACTGCTGGCGGTGCATCTCAATGAAGTGTCAAGAATCCTCGGCGTTCTGTGGCCGGGATTATACAGCGGTTGCTGCTGCAAGAGCGACAAACTTAATGAATCCTTAATATTTAATAAATTGGTTTGTTAATTGCTCCTGGGAGCATCCCGATTTGGGAAACACGCCTAGAGGGCGTGTTTTCAAACCCAAAGATCCCCCCCAGCCCCCCTTAAAAAGGGGGGGGAAAGAGTCTTTAAGTCCCCCTTTTTAAGGGGGATTTAGGGGGATCTAAATCTTAAGGAGTAGTTTGAAAACACGCCTAGAGGGCGAAGCATTCGCGTTGAAAATCTCTGATATATCTATAAGACATGTCCTAAAAAGCTTGTCAAAAACAGGCAGGATGCCTGTTCCACAATAATTATGGGAGATATCTATAGGAAATGGGCGCGAATGCGAATCCCCTACAAAAATGGGATGCACCCCGCTTTTGTACCTCATAACAGCAGGAACCGCTTTATCAACCATGCGCTAGCTGTGTCCCGAATTGCTGGCAATACCAGGATTCAGAGCTTCCTCTCACCAATAACTGATAACAAATAACCAATAACAACTAACTTTAGTTTTTGCCGATGACGGACAATCCTTCGACAATTACAGAGGGTGTATGGCAAGAACCGTTCCACTCGGAGTCCCCTCCTAATTCTACTAATTGTTTGAGGACTGTATAGACGTTGCCGGCAACCATTGTGTCTTTGACTCGGCCAATTATTTGACCTTTTTTGACGCGGTAGCCGAGATCGATATTAATCGAAAAGTCGCCGGAAATGCCCGCACTACCCCCCAGCATTTGATCGACTACAATTCCGTCGTCTAATTGGGCGATTAAATCTGTGAGCGATCGCTCTCCTGGTTTAATTAAAACATTGAACAAACTCGGTGTGGGATAACTGCCCAAACCAGGGCGAAATCCGTTGCCGGTGGTGCCACTGCCTAATGTTCGACCGGTGGTGCGATCTGTATAAAATAACTGCAATACTCCATTGTGTAGGAATACGATCGATCTAGTGGGAGTGCCTTCGTCATCAAAGGGACAGCTATAGGGCCCCGTATCCGGCTGTTGGGAGAGTGTGACTAGGGGGGATATGACTTGTTGGCCCAATCGATCGCTCCAAGGCGAAGCCCCTTCGAGTACCTGTTTGCCGTTGAGGGCTGCACAGACTGTGCCCCACAGTAAATCCGCGGCTTTGGCGGTGAACAAAACTGGTACCCGCCCTGTGACTGGTGCTACATTGTCTTTGGCCCATTCCAATCGTTGCAACACTCGCTGGGTGATGGTGTGGATGTCGATGGTGCTGCGTTCGGTTTCGCCCTCCCAAATATTCAGGAAGTCTTCTCCCCGCACTAATTCTGCTGATAAGTAACCGCTGAGGGTGGTGTCGGTGTGGCTGCAATCCAAGCCTCTAGTGTTGAGCAAGCGGGTGCTTTCTATTTCGCAGTCAAATTCGGCGGTGCAGATGCTTTCTGGGTAGGCTTGGCGAATGCTGGCGATCGCACTTTTGCCCCATTCTACTAGCTGTTGTGCTGCGATCGACTGTCCGAGGTCGGGATAGACAATTTTGTTACCGCTACCGAGTTCGATGATTTCCGGTTCGTTGAGTTGCGACAGGGCGATGGCGCGATCGACCAAAATCTGCGGTTCCACGGGCCCGTAAGCCACTGCCAAACCAGGCCGCCCATCCCTCCACAGCCGCAGAGCAATGCCTTCTGCTTGGGCAGTTTCTAGCTGTTTGAGGCGATTTGCTTCAAAAAATACCGGCCGCGATAAAGATTGCGACTCCAATACCTCAGCAGCTTCGGCACCTGCTTTGGTGGCTAATTCTAGCAGTTGTTCTGCTGATTGGTGATTGGTCATTGTTGTTGGTAATTTGAAGGAAGAAGGAAGTTGAACTTTTTATCGATATTTACGAGCAGAAGTTATTGGTTATTGGTTATTGGTTATTGGTTATTGGTTATTGGTTATTGGTTATTGGTTATTGGTTATTGGTTATTGGTTATTGGTTATTGGTTATTGGTTATTGGTTATTGGTTATTGGTTATTGGTTCTTGGTTATTGGTTATTTGTTATTGGTTATTTGTTATTGGTTCTTCACCTAACAACTGACAACTGACAACTGACAACTGACAACTAACAACTGACAACTAACAACTGACAACTGACAACTGACAACTAACAACTAACAACTAACAACTAACAACTAACAACTAACAACTGACAACTAACAACTAACAACTGACAACCCTAAATACTTAATTCATGCAGCAGCCAAAATCCGTCGAAAGATTCCGATTCTGGATTAGACTGGATTGCCAAAAAATGTACTTTTTTTGCTTCTTTTTTCGCAGCTTCAAATTTTTTAGCTTCTGCTTGAGTTGCCGAGTCTCTGATATTAGCTAAAATCCAGCGATCGTTAGCACCCGTATCCAGTATCAACCTAGGAGGGGTAGGAGGGGACCCGGAGTCATATTTCATAAAAGCTAACTCCAAACCGGACATCCAACCAGCCAGGGCTGTTGCTCTAGACGAAAATATAATTAGCCCCGGAATCTGGGTTTCTGGGCTCAGCCCTGTCATGGGTAGCCCAAAAGCTTCGCCAAATCCGATATCCCACTCGGACATTTCATCAAAAGCGGCGATCGGCAAACTCACAAATGCCCATTTTTCGCCGATTAAAGCGTCCGGCAGTGCCACAGGCGTTTCGGGTACAAATTGCACCGAAGGGTTAACAGTGGCTTGATAACCCTCTTGTGCAGGGTAATACGATCGCATCCGTTCTTCTAGCCACAGGCTCAGGGCAAGGGTACGGCGGCTGGCTGCCACGGGTATGTCCAAATCTTCGCAGGCTTTGGTAATCATGTTGGCCATTTGGCGACGGAAAAAGCGGATTTTTTCCGGAGGTTTCGGTGCAGAGGCGATCGCCTCTTTAATGGCACCAGCCAGCCACAGGGAATTCACCGTTGAACTCGGGCACAACTGTGAGTAGCGAAACAGAGATTCTGCATTGTCACCGACATTCAGCGGACTTTCGCAAATTAACACTTCCCATTTTTTTTTCTGTCGATCGTCTAAAATCGGACGACTGTAAAAATCGAGTTCCCAAATAGTAGCCATGCTGCGCGGTTCAAATTTATCCTTTCTCATGTTACCGGAGATCGGTCAAGTTTCTGATACCGAGCATTGGCCAATGATTTTAAATCATGGAGCATTTTAAAACAATGCTGAGGCGATGGTTGAGCCGAGTATTCACAGCCCACAGGTTTCTTAGTCTCTTGCAACCTGAATCGATCAATATGGTAAACTGGTCGAGACTGCGAATGCGAAAAATAACAAATAGAAGATAATTAAAGGTCGATCGCCTTTATTCAAAAACTAACTAATCGAAATTCCATGACCAAACTCAGCGTCAACATCAACAGAATTGCCCTCCTCAGAAACTCTCGAAACATCGGCATTCCCAGCGTTACTGAAGCCGCCAAAACCGTAATTGCCGCCGGAGCCCACGGTGTCACAGTTCATCCCCGTCCCGATGAGCGACACATCAAAGCCTCCGATGTTTATGAATTAGCCAAAATGCTAACCGTAGAATTCAATATCGAAGGTAATCCTTTTCAAGATCCGTTTATGGATATAGTTTGCGATGTCAAACCAGCCCAGTGTACCTTGGTACCAGATGCTCCCGATGTACTCACCTCCGATAGCGGTTGGAATATTCCTGAAAATCGCGATCGACTCCTACCAATTATTCAAAAATTAAAAGATAACGGCATCAGAGTCAGTCTATTTATGGATGCAGACCCCGCTCTCATGACCCTGGCAAAAGAAGTGGGCGCAGACCGAGTAGAATTGTACACAGAACCCTATGCAACGGCCTTTCGCGAAGGGAAAGTAGAATCAGTTTTTGAACAATATGTATTATCAGCTAAGGCTGCTCAAGCTGTCGGTTTAGGTGTGAATGCAGGACATGATTTAAACTTGCAAAACCTAGCTAAGTTTTGCTCCATTCCCGATATCCTCGAAGTATCGATCGGTCACGCTCTCATTGCAGAAGCATTAGAAATGGGTTTGTCTAACACTGTACAAGCTTACTTGAAAATTCTCTCCGATTTATAGTAGACATCTGCCACAATTATTGTGGCGAGTACGGGTGACGCCTCCTGGCTGTCCTTGATATCAAATCGTTTCTTGATCGGAATTATTCAGTATTATTCAGTTCTCTATTCTCGGACTCTATCTCACTGGAGTTTAGACTAAAAAACGATCGCATATAAAAGTAGCTGCCTTTCAACAGAAGGCAAGTTATTGCTCAAAAACTCACGCATTGAGGAGATTAAACAACTAATTTTGAAGACTTTTTGCGTCGAGAAACTCGTTTCTTGACAGTGGGATATCGCGGTGCCTTAGCACGTACCTTTCCTGTTTCCCAACCGGGGGATTTTCCCCTCTGTTTTGGCAATTTGGTAGGAGTACCAATGTCAACTAAAACTGACAACATTGATTGGGCAACACGTCCAGGAGTTAAATCGATCTTAGCAGATTGCCAAGGCAGTCGATGCTCGAGAACTAAGTCCCTAGCCAGCCAGAGTTGCCAACTCATCAATGGCATTAAATCGCTCCACCGCTCACATTGTTCTGGAGTTCTCAAGTTAGGCAATGTCCAATGTAATCGTTGCTTAGCAAACCGATACCAATGATCCACCCCAAAACGTCGTAAATACTTAGGGCTTGCTGAATATATCGATCGCACTTGACGTGGCCTGGGTTTCGATCGCGCGATCGAGAGTTTAGTGCAAGATAAACAGGTAAAATAGAGCAAAACCCGTGCATAACCACCTGCGATCGTG
>NZ_JAHRFC010000058.1:0-30990 GCF_020883015.1 Microcoleus sp. CAWBG640 | reverse complement strand
GATGGCTAATCCTGAATTCACGCCGCTCTGAGTAGAAGGAGCCGACTCCCTACGTAGAAGCAGGAAGTAAGTTTTAAGTGTCCGAGATGTCATTCTTGTCCGCTTTATGTCAATCTTATGTAGCAGGAAGTGGGTTTTTCCCATATTTATGGTTTCAGTTGGCTCCTACCAAAAATCATGATGTATTCTGGATATTGCTCGATCGCACATTTATAGAATTCCTTGAAATACTACAGCAAGCATCCTAACGCTTTCTCTATTACTTATCTCAACGACTTGCGAGGAGCAATTCTCGCATCCCCTTATTTTGCCATCAATAACCTCAACCGCGACTTCATCGGTACAAAAGGCTTTTCCGTGGTATTTCAACGTTCGGAAATCGCCCAAGTAGAACAGCGTTTCCCATACTTTAAACCCTATCTAGACCAAGCCCTACAACCAGCTTGCAATGCTTTTTATCTCAACCCTCTGTGGCTCAAAGAAGGTTCCCGTGTCGATCCACATATCGATCGCTCTTTGCGATCCTACTGTAAAACGGTGGAACCTCCGGCAGCAGTCAGCGTTTTATACATCCAAGTACCAACAAATCTCGAAGGCGGAGAGTTGGTGTTGCGCTGTCACAAAAAACAAGTCGGGCAGATTAAACCAGAAGCAAATACCCTCGTGTATTTTCAAGGAGATTTAACTCATGCTGTGAATGCAGTGACAAGCGGTGGAACCCGCCTGAGTTTAGTTTGCGAACAATACAGTTTGAGCGCCACAGAATTGGCAGACATCCCACCATTTACAGTGGAATCTAGGGCGGCGAAGGCAAAAAGCAAATCAGGAAATCGTACACCGTAGAATGACCATAATCACCATCTATCAAAATAGTGAATTCGTTTAACCAGCGATGGCGCAAAAACCTCTATCTGGGGAAAGATTGAGGCGATCGGTAAAATCGATTACAAATAGGAGGCTAAACCTGATAGAGATGGTATTTTTATGAATCTGAATTACTTGACGAAGCGGTTTTCGACTGCTAGACGCTGGATGGCTGCAACTGTGCTTTGTCTGTCGGTGATCGCCTTTGTTTGGCAAGGTGCATTTTTCTCCAACACCTCAGCAATGGCCGCCCCTTTTGCAAGTTCGATCGCAGCAGCAGACCTGGGCGATAAAATTCAAGATAAAGCCAGTACAGATGCGGGACGAGCCAAGAATTTCATCCGAGACACGGAAGATAAGGTCAAGGAAACAGCCAAGACTAATGCAGCTAAAGTCGATCGATCAACCGAAGACGGTAGTGTCGCAGAGCGCAAAGCCAAAAAAGATGCAGCCACCATTGAGAAAAGAGCAGGGGAAGATTCTGCCCGGACTCAAAAAGCAGTAGACAACACAAAGAACGCTATTGAGCGCACTGTTGATAGCATCAAGGATGCTTTTGGTAATTAGAGAGTAGATAGGTAAATCGCTCAAATTCAACCTAAAATCCCATAGCTGTTAGATACCCGATTTCTTGAAGAAGTCGGGTATCTGCGCATGGTGTGTATTATCGATCGAACTTATCCAACTTGACAGACAAGTGCCTTCGGATCTTTTTTACCACGATCGCCAGTTTGTGATTTAGATCTCCATCAAGACGATCGCTGCAAGGTAACGTTTAGTAATAGTGCACAGTTCGCTTTGAGGGAAGGAGAATGATTGAAATTACTGAATTGTTAGGGTATATAATTACCGAACAACTCTATGTAGGTTCTCGTACTTTAGTCTATCGAGGTCTCCGAGAAAACGATCTCACTCCGGTCGTCATCAAACTGCTGAGAAACCCATTTCCTAACTTTAGCGAACTTGTACAATTCCGCAATCAATATGCGATCGCCAAAAATCTTGACGGGCCCAGCATTGTCAAACCTTTAACCCTAGAACCTTATCAAAATGCCTACGCCCTAGTAATGGAAGACTTCGGCGGCATTTCGCTTTCGGAAATGCTCAAGCGAGAGGGACACATGGGAGATAGCCTGCAAACTTTGATTGCATTCCTTCAGATTACGATTCAAATTGCAGCAGCTTTAGATGAACTCTACCGACAGCGAGTGATTCACAAAGACCTCAAACCAGCTAATATTCTAATTCATCCAGACACGCGACAAGTCAAGTTGATTGACTTCAGCATCGCTTCTTTGCTACCCCGCGAAACTCAAGAAATTCAGAATGCTAACGCCCTAGAGGGAACCTTAGCATATCTCTCACCAGAACAAACCGGGCGGATGAATCGCGGCATCGATTATCGCAGTGACTTTTATGCTTTGGGAGTGACATTTTATGAACTGCTGACGGGAGAATTGCCCTTTGCTTCCAACGATCCAATCGAGTTAGTACACTGTCATTTAGCCAAGCAGCCTGTCACGGTCGATCGCCTCAATCCTAACGTGCCCTCAGTGTTGTCACAAATTGTCTGCAAGCTGATGGCAAAAAATGCAGAAGACCGTTATCAAAGTGCTTCAGGACTGAAGCACGATTTAAAGATTTGCCTGCATCAGTTGCAGGAAACAGGCAAGATTGATTTGTTTAAGTTGGGTGCACGGGATATCTGCGATCGCTTTCTGATTCCCGAAAAACTCTACGGACGAGAATCAGAAGTCCAGACATTATTACAAGCCTTCGATCGCATTGCCGGCAAAAATCAAGACAATCGAGAATCCCCAATCGAAAATCCCCAATCCGAACTGATGCTGGTGGCTGGCTTTTCCGGCATTGGTAAAACCGCCGTTGTCAATGAAATTCATAAACCGATTGTACGACAGCGCGGTTATTTTATCAAGGGAAAATACGACCAATTTGGGCGCAACATTCCCTTCAGTGCCTTCGTGCAAGCATTCCGCGATTTGATGGGACAATTGCTAGCAGAATCAGATACCCAATTGCAAAACTGGAAAACCCAAATTCTCAAAGCTGTTGGAGATAACGGACAAGTTTTGATTGACGTGATTCCAGAACTAGAACAAATCACTGGCAAACAACTTCCGGCACCTGAATTATCAGGAAGTCGTGCCCAAAATCGGTTTAATTTGCTGATGCAGAAGTTTGTGCAGGTGTTTACCTCTGCGGAACATCCGTTAGTATTGTTTCTAGACGATTTGCAGTGGGCAGATTTGGCATCACTGAAGTTAATGGAATTGCTGATGCAGGATACGGAACATCTGTTAGTAATTGGCGCCTATCGCGATAACGAAGTGTCGTCAGTTCATCCATTGATGCTGGCGATCGATGAGATTATCAAAACTGGCCGGGCGGTGCATACCATCACTCTGCAACCATTGAGTTTAATGGATATGAATCAGTTAGTAGCGGATACGTTGAACTGCGACATCCCTCTCGCCCAACCGCTGACAGAATTAGTTTATCAAAAAACCCAAGGCAATCCCTTTTTTGCTACTCAGTTTCTCAAATCTCTGCATGAGGATGGACAAATTACCTTTGACCCCCCTCAGTCCCCCCTTAGCAAGGGAGGAAGTCAAGGGGGGTGGCAGTGCGATATTGCCCAAATCAAAACTTTGGCAACCACTGATGATGTGGTGGAGTTTATGGCACTGCAATTGCGGAAGTTGCCGGCACAAACTCAGACGATGCTCAAACTTGCCGCTTGCATTGGGGCGCAGTTCAACTTAAATACACTGGCGATCATCTCCGAGCAATCTCAAATCGCAACTGCTGCTGATTTGTGGAAAGCCTTGCAGGAAGGACTGGTTCTGCCTGTGAGCGAAACCTATAAGTTTTACCAGATCGAAGCAGAATTAACAACTCAGCCCTCGCCATTCCCTACTCAACACTGTTCTTACGGATTTTTGCACGATCGCGTCCAACAAGCTGCCTACTCGTCGATCCCAGACGACCAAAAACAGGCTACTCACCTCAAAATTGGACAGCTATGGCTGAGCAATACTTCAACTGAGCTACTTGGAGAAAAGATTTTTGAGATTGTCAATCATTTGAATATTGGAGCTAATTTAATTACCACTCCATCTCAAATAGATGAACTGGTTCAACTCAATTGCAGGGCTGGTAAAAAAGCAATGTCTGCAACCGCTTACACAGCAGCAGTTAAATATTTCAATGTTGCTTTAGGAATTCTCACCCCTGAGGATTGGAATCGTCAATATGACCTGACGATCGATCTGCATCTAGAAGCAGCCAAGGCAGAATACCTAACCAGCAATTTTGAGCAATCTCATGTCCTGGTTGAAATCGCCTTGAAAAATGCTAAAACACTCCTGGAACAGGTCAGCGTCTACGAACAAAAGATGCAGATTTATCTTGCTCAAACCCAGTTACAAGCAGCGATTTATACGGGATTACAAACTCTAGAACTGCTGGGGATTCATCTGGAGAAAGAACCACCGGCAGAACTAAACATTGAGGCATTAATCAACTTGCCACCAATGACACAGCCCGATCGAATCGCAGCCCTACAAATCTTAAATACGATTGGCCATGCTGCTTATATGATCGATCCGTCACTGTCTCAGCAGGCAGTTTTTACAGCACTCCATTCCTGTATCCAGTATGGGAATTCGCAGCAAGCAATGTATCCCTATAATACTCATGGCATGACGCTGTGTAGCAGAGGAGAAGTGGACATGGGTTATCAGTTGTGTCAACTGGCTGTGGCTTTGGTTGAGCAATCCGATAATCCAGTAATTAAAGCACACAGCATATTGAGCTTCAATGGCTATGTCAGACATTGGAAAGAACATATTCAGACAACCATTGAACCATTAATATTAGCCTTTAACCTGGGGTTTGACAATGGAGATTTAGTCTCGTCTGGCTATGGCATACTTAACTATTGCAGCCATTTGTTGTTTGCAGGTAAATCTTTAGAATTGGTGGAGCAGAAGCATCAGCAGTATCTCGATTTCTTGCAAAAACACAAACTGGAATATCATGTGTTTTACGGTCAGGTATGGCATCAGATTGTTCTCAATTTACTTGGTATTGCGGAAGATCCGCTTCAGTTAAATGGACTCGCATTCCAGGAGGCAGAAATCTTGCCAATTTTAGTTGAGCAAAAGAATGGTACAACGTTGTTTGCTCTCAATGTTGCGAAATCTTGGCTGCTGTACCTGTTGAATGCGCCGGAACAAGCCCTTGCCTGTGCTAGGGAAGCGGAACCTTATCAGCAGACAGCAACTGGAATCATGACGATTGTTGAACACAATTTTTACTATTCTCTGGCTCTCCTTTCCCAGTGTCCTGATGCCACAAACTCAGCTCGCGATGAATTTCTGAGCCAGGTTGCAGCGAATCAGGCTCAGATGCAAACGTGGGCACATCACGCCCCGATGAATTTTCAGCATAAGTACGATTTGGTTGAGGCAGAAAAATATCGAGTTTTGGGTAATAAAATAATGGCGATCGAGCTTTACGATCGCGCTATTTTTGGAGCAAAAGAAAACAGTTACATCCAAGAAGAAGCCTTAGCCAATGAACTCGCCGCCAAATTCTACCTCGACTGGGACAAAGCAAAAATCGCTCAAACATATCTAATTGAGGCTTACTACTGCTACGCCCACTGGGGCGCTAAGGCAAAAATTGATGATTTAGAGCAACGCTATCCGCACTTGCTGATACCGATTTTGGAGCGATCGCACTTACCGCTGAGACTAAATGAAATCATATCTGCCAAACGTACTCTCACCTCTACTTCTAGCAGTGCTTCTGCGGCTTTCGATTTGGCAGGAATTCTCAAAGCCTCTCAAGCCCTTTCCGGCGAAATCGAACTGGAAAAACTGATGGCGAGTTTGTTGCAAGTGGCGATCGAAAATGCCGGAGCAAACAAATGTGTCTTGCTGCTGCTAGAAGATGACAGCCTGGTAATTAAAGCACAAGCTCGATCAGATCGATCTGCTACCGTGCTTTGTCACATTCCCTTAGCCGAGAGTCAGGATGTCCCGGCTTCCTCGATCTACTCAGTCAAACGCACCCTGAAACCTGCGATCGTCGCCAACCCACTCGCTCATCTGCGACTGGTGGCAGATCCCTACATCCTGCGCCACCAGCCCAAGAGTTTGCTTTGTATGCCAATCCTCAATCAAGGCAAGTTGCTGGGCATTTTGTATCTGGAAAACAATGTTACATCGCGAGCATTTACGGAAGATC
Organism: Microcoleus sp. CAWBG640; assembly: GCF_020883015.1. Lineage (NCBI taxonomy): Bacteria > Bacillati > Cyanobacteriota > Cyanophyceae > Oscillatoriales > Microcoleaceae > Microcoleus > Microcoleus sp. CAWBG640. The sequence continues at coordinate 24,852 of NZ_JAHRFC010000058.1, read as the reverse complement.
GCGCAGAAATTCTGAATTTGCTCTGCGCTCAAGCAGCAATTTCCTTAGAAAATGCCAAGCTGTACCAGCAATCGCGACAAGCACTGCTCGATTTGCAACAAGCTCAAATGCAAATTGTCCAAAGTGAAAAAATGTCTGCCCTGGGCAATTTGGTTGCCGGGGTTGCGCACGAAATCAACAATCCCGTCGGATTCCTCAAAGGCAATATCCAACCCGCCCTCGACAATATTAACGATTTGTTTGGTTTAATTGACTTGTATCGGGAAAAATACCCCAATCCCGATCGGGAAATTCAAGACGAGATGGAAGCGATCGATTTAGAATTCATTCGCACCGATTTACCAAAATTAGTGGGTTCGATGCAAGCCGGAGTCGATCGCATCGGCAATATCAGCATTAGTTTGCGTACCTTTTCTCGCGCGGATACTGACAAGCCCGTTGCTTTTAACTTGCATGACGGACTCGATAGTACCCTGCTGATTCTGAAACATCGCCTCAAAGCCAACGAAGTTCGCCCGGAAATTGCCGTCATCAAAAATTACGGCAATATTCCCCTAGTCGAATGTTTTGCCGGCCAACTCAACCAGGTATTTATGAATCTGTTGGCAAATGCGATCGATGCCCTAGAAGACTCGAATCAAGCTCGCAGTTTTGCAGAAATTGAAGCTCATCCCAATCAAATTATTATTAAAACAGAATTATTTGTCACCGAGGTACAGATCCGAATTCAGGACAACGGGATGGGGATGACGGATGAAGTAAAAGAAAAAATCTTCGAGCATTTGTTTACCACCAAAGGCGTGGGAAAAGGCACGGGGTTAGGATTGGCGATCGCGCGTCAGATTGTTGTTGACAAACACAATGGTATACTGAAGGTGAATTCAACTTTAGGTGAAGGTACAGAGTTTGTCATTTCAATTCCGGTGAAGGCGATCGCGGTGAAAGACATTCAGTGAATTTGTGAAGTTTGCCAGCGGGTGAAGTCCGCTGGTTTGAAAATTCCTTCTACCTTACTGTCGCCGCTGACCAATGCTTGGATTTTCTGCAATACTTCAAAAACAGTTGATTTTCCAGAACCGTTAGTACCCAGAAATAAATTAATTGCATCAAGGTCAATTTCAAAATTAACCAGACAGCGAAAATTGTCAATGTATATCCGTTTTAGCATGGAATCTAGTTATTATGTGATTACTTTAAGGTTTATAGTAAGGACTTTAGTCCGCGTACATCTCAATTTTGTAAGGGCGAAGCATGACCGCAGACAATTTATTAGTGATTACCACAGATTTACTGCGGTCATGCTTCGCCCCTACGAATATATTACAAAACTCAGATGTACCCTAAAGTCCTCACTACAAACAAATATAGTACGCTGTAAACGAAATACTTGCACTCACCGCAACTTAACTCACCCTTTCCGCCAATTCCATCCATTTTTCTGTTGCTTTTTCAATCTCTTGATTCAATTTGCCCAAACGTTCAGATAACTTTTTCACCTCACCAAACCCCCTCGGAGAATTGAGAGACAAAATCTGCTCAATCTCTGCTTTTTCAGCTTCCAATTGCGGAATTTTAGCTTCTAATTGATCGTATTCCCGTTTTTCATTAAATGATAGTTTGCGCGGTTTCTCTGATTCCTGATTCTCTCCCCCGCTTGTAGGGGCGGTGCCCCCGTGCCCGCCCTGGTTGGGGGGGGTAGCGGATTGTGATAGTTTACCTTGATTTTTTTGTGCTTTAACTTCCTTCGCTTCTTCCGCTTTTTTGTGATCTAAGTACACCGAATAATTACCAGGATACAAACGCAAATTTCCCCCAGGTTCTAAGGCGAAAACCATATCAATTGTGCGATCGAGAAAATAGCGATCGTGCGAAACGACAATTACGCAGCCGTTGAAGTCTTCCAGATAATCCTCCAACACCGCCAAAGTCTGCACGTCCAAGTCATTCGTCGGTTCATCCAGAATCAGCAAGTTCGGTGCACTCATCAGCACTTTCAACAGAAACAATCGGCGCTTTTCCCCGCCGGAAAGTTTGCTAATCGGTGCATACTGTTGAATCGGCGGAAACAGAAACTTCTCCAACATTTGAGAAGCCGTAATGATTTCTCCATCGGCAGTTTTCACCAATTCTGCCACACTTTTGAGGTATTCAATCACTCGCTGGTCTTCATTGGGTGTCAAATCCTCCGAATGTTGGTCGAAATAACCGATGTGAATCGTTGTGCCAATTTCGACAGTACCGGAATCTGGCTGAATTCGTCCGGTGATGATATCCATCAGCGTCGATTTTCCTGCACCGTTACAGCCAATAATCCCAATCCGGTCTTCGGGAGTGAAATTGTAGGTAAAATCTTTGATTAAAGTGCGATCGCCATAAGCTTTACGGATATTCAGTAACTCAACAACTTTCTTACCAATTCGGCGGCCGGCTGTAGCAATCTCGACTTTGCCATTGGCTGTTTTGAACTCTTCGGCGCGCATATCTTTAATGCGATCGATCCGAGCTTTTTGCTTGGTACTGCGCGCCTTTGGCCCCTTCTTGAGCCATTCCAACTCGCGTCGCAATACTCCCGAAAATTTGCGTTGAGTGCTGGCGGCGGATTCTTCAGCTAAGGCTTTTTTCTCCAAGTAGTAGGCGTAATTGCCACTATAATTGTAAAGGTCGCCCCGATCGATCTCTAGGATGCGATTGGTGACGCGATCGAGAAAATAGCGATCGTGCGTAATCAACAACAAAGCACCGCGATAGCCATTCAAATAATTCTGCAACCACTCCACAGACAGCGCATCCAAGTGGTTAGTCGGTTCATCCATCAACAACACATCTGGTTCCGAAAGTAAAGCCGTTGCTAAGGCAATTCGCTTGCGATAGCCGCCCGACAAATCGCCAATTTTGGCATCAAAATCCTCAATTCCCAACTTAGTCAAAATCAACTTAGCCTTAGTTTCCAAATCCCACGCATCCACCTCATCAATGCGTTCAGATACCGCAGACAGTCGCGCCATCAACTTGTCAGTATCGCCTTGGTGGTGGGACAATTTATCGGAAATCTCCTCGTATTCGCGTACCAAAGCCATTTGTTCGCCGCTGTCAGCAAATACTTGCTCTAAAACCGTGTGATTTTCGTCCAAATCGGGCTGTTGCGGGAGGTAGACAATTGTAGCGCCTGGATTGACCCAGCGATCGCCAGAGTCGATCGACTCCAAGCCCGCAATCATTTTCAGCAGGGTTGATTTCCCGGAACCGTTGGTGCCGATGAGTCCGACTTTATCGCCTTCATCGAGGCTGAAGCTGGCATCTGTCAAGAGTTCCTTGATGCCGAAGTCTTTTTTGATCGATCGTAGAGTAAAAATAGTCATCAGTATATCAAATTATCTACTTAGCTTTTGACATTCACTAGCAATTAGCAGTATTTTAGATTATATCATGTCTTTTACCGCCCTTGGTTCTGATTTGCGATTTCATCCAAGGCAAGCGAGAATTTATCAGCCAAAGTTTCAGAACTGGTAATATGGGATATAAAATAATAAGTAAGAGTTGAGATTAGGAGCAATGAAAATAGATCGTATTACCAGCAATCCCAAGCGGATGAATGGGCAACCATGTATTCGCGATCTTCGGCTGACTGTTCGTCGGGTAATCGAGCTGCTAGCAACTTATCCCGATCGAGAAGAACTACATCAAGAGTTTCCCGAATTAGAGGATGAAGATATCCGACAAGCTCTAATTTTTGTATCCTCTTATCTTGACGATCGCATCATTGAACTACCTAATCATTATGAAGCTGTTGCTTGACCAGGGATTACCACTTTCTGCGGCAGCATTATTACGTGATGCAGGTATCGACACCATCCATGTTGGTGAAATTGGTATGTCTCAAGCCGAAGATGCCGAAATCATCCAGAAAGCCAGAGAAGAGGAACGTGTAGTTGTTACCCTCGATGCAGATTTTCATACATTACTAGCACTTGATGAAGCAGTTTCTCCCTCAGTTATTCGCGTTCGGATTGAAAGGTTACGCGCCCAAGCATTAATGGATTTACTGCTGATGGTAATTGCTCAGTGCGAGGAGGATCTAGAACAAGGATCGGCTATTTCGATCGAGCCAAGCCGTATTCGGATTCGCCGTCTGCCACTCATACCAGATGTCTAAAAAATAGTCATAAGGCACGATCGCTAAAATATAAATAAAAATTGTCGCCAAAACAACAGCGACAATTTGTTACGACATCTTAACCGTCTCTCACTGCACAGGTACAGTTACTTTCAAGTCAACCTGTTTCGACTTATTACCATCCGTGACCTTACCGTGAAGCCGACCTTGCATAAAAGCACCCACGGTTAGAGGATTTTTGTCTAATAACAATGTTAAATCTGTGCCGACTGTATTCAATTGATACATTGCAGTACCATTAGCATCGATAATATGTAGTAAGCCAGTCACTCCAGATCCTTCACCAATATGAACGCTTCCCTGCTGATATTCGCTGAGTGAAATACCGTTAGCCATGACAGAGACATAGACATTGCTTTGACCTTGGTTGGCGGAACTTAGTAAGAGTGTTTTATCCGAATAGATAACCTTTATAGTCCCCTGATTTAAGACCGTACTGCCGGAAAACTCTCCGTATATAAAGGAACTTTTCACAGTCAGAAATAAGTTGAATATTAACCAAGTAATCAAGCCGAGTGGGAGTAGCTGTAGAATTCCAATAATCCAATTTCCAGAGGTGAGATTGTAATGAATATTCTGAATATAGTCGCGACCGACCTGAATGATATCTCGACCCGCATGAGCGTCCTGAGACTTTGGTCTATGCTCTGGTTGATTTGACATTAATATTAATTGAATAAATTACTATATCGCGAAGTCCAGTCCAGACAAAAAGCTTTAGAGACCAGTTAAATACAGCATATTCCAGGTTCATGAAGTACCGTAGCAAAACTCTTGGTCAACTAACCACGTAGATCCACAAGATTGTGTGTACCACATATACATGGAATATGCTGTATGTAAGTACCTGACCACTAGGGCTTGGGAGAAATCGATGCAGGGGCAGTAGGAGTATTGGGGGGTAATGGGGGTGGGTTAAGCTGGGTTCCAATCCCTCGCCCAAAAACAAGACCCAGGCTTATCATACCACCCAGAACAATCACTGTCGGAATCGAAAGGTTGAAGGTAGATGAGGGACTGTTAGAAGAGTTATGCACATGATCTCTCCCAGTCTGAATGCTATCGCGTCCGGAATGAGCAGACTGGGACGGTTGAGATTGCGGATCTGGCGTTGGCTGAGTCATTGGCTAAATGTAGTAAGAAAATCTCATAAGCTCTATCTACTGGATGACTGCATTGAATTCCGGAATCTTTAACAACTTTCTTCGGAATTGCGATCGCAACATTCAGAAATTCCTTGGTCACTCATCGCCAGAATGCGAGATAACTTGATTCATCGATATGATGACATCGACCTAGATGAAGTCTGGAAAACCTCAAATTAAATTCCAACACTGCCGATCACCTTGGAACCTCTACTACTAGAAGAATAAATTCTATAAATGCGGTATAATACACTTAATCAGACTGGCGGTTCCTAACGTGGATATTTTAATTGAGTCAACAAGGCGATTTGAGAAAGATCTTGCTAAGTTGAGTGAAGCTGAAAAAGCAGCAGCGATCGCCAAAATCAACGATTGCGCCAGCATCTTCCCAACTCAAAAAGCTAATTTTTATCGCAAGGTTCGTCGCCTTCTCCTACCGTTAAATCTTAATGGTTACGAATCTTCACTGTACGCACTAACGGTTTCTCGAACATTAAGAGTAATTTGGGCAGTTGACGAAGATCCAATTTTTGGGCAAGTTATTTTTACTCTTTTTCGAGTAGTCAAAGACGATGAACTAGATAAAGCATATCAGGGTGTAGCAGAGTCTTTATATCAAGATATGCTTCACCACAATCTAGCAACTGCCCAAATTTCGTAAGCTGATTTATGGCACTGACTATTACGCTCTGCGATGAATATGGCATTATTCACGAAGCCATGAAGATTTTGCCAGATAACGAGCTAAAGATTTGTTTTCTGGAAGCTTTGGCAGAACTTGAAGACAACGAGTGTCACAGAACCAGAAATTTTCCAAAAACGAGACTGCACAAAGTAAAGGGTGTGAAGCAAGCAATTTATCGTGCTGATATCGATAAAGTCTCAGTTTGGCGTATCCACGTTCAATACATTAATGGGCAAATTCATCTCAAGGATATTATTGAGGGGCAAAGGCACGATGATGTAAGTAAGGTGATTAAATCTAAGAAGGTACGCTACGAGTAGTTGTCAGTAAAACGACATTTGTACTATAATTCAGATACCAACCTTTGTTGGAGCATTTTTATATGTCCCTGCAACAGCTTAAAGAAAAAGCCTGTCAACTCTCTGTCAGCGATCGCCTTGCCCTGCTAAGTGCGATCGTTCAATCACTCCAAACTACACCAGAAATCGAGAATTGGCAATATTTAATTGCACGTCCTCATCCTTGGCGAAAACAACTTTATATTAAAGGACATAAATTACTGGCATCGACTATTTGGCGAGACATGACTGCTAATCATATGTCATCGGAACAAGCATCCGAAAATTGGGATTTACCACTTGATGCTATCTATGAGGTGATTGATTACTGTGAGAATAATCAAGAACTTTTAAAATTAGAAGCAGAGGAGGAACGCTATCGATTAGAAGTAAAAGGAGTCCAACTTGAGCCTACGAATGCTGCTTGACGAAGATTCTCAAGCAAAGTATTTAGTTAATCTTCTTCAGGCAGCCGGTCACGATGTAGCGACAGTTAATACATTGGATTTAATGAATCGTCCAGATTCAGTCGTGTTACAGGCTGCCAGAGAAAATGAGAGAGTCGTGCTGACACGCAATTGTGATGACTTTCAGGAATTACATCAAGCGAACCCAGAACATTCAGGGATTTTGGCAGTTTATCAAGATTCTGAGGCTTCTAAAAACATGAGTTATCAGGCGATTGTGAAGGCAATTGATAATTTAGAGACGGCAGAATATGACCTCAATAATCAGTTTGTGGTTCTCAATCAATGGAGTTATTAATTTACAAAAAATTTTCAGATTCAGGTTTTGCAATCACCCGAATCTCCACATCACTACCAAGCGCGTTTAAAAACCGGAACAGGCGATCGATCGAAAACTCAGATAGTTTGCCACGCAGCAAATCAGTGATTTTAGGGCGATCGATTCCCAGGCATTTTGCTGCTTCAATCTGGGTCAATTTTCGCACTGTAATTAGTTCACTAATTTGGCGAACCAGCTCCGCTTTAATCAATAATTCTGAACAATTTGGCAGCCCTATATCGGCGAAAATATTGCCACTACTCGATCGCACCTTAATTTCATCGCTCATTTTTGTCATCCTTTAGAGATTGTTTGTAGTTATGAATGTTGAGATTGATGAGTAAACCTTGGCTAGATTGCAATCGCAACAAGAGATTGACAAACACAAAAACTATGCGGTAAAATGAGGGAAAAAGCACGGATAATTCCCAAATGAACGATCGGTCCTCAGCAGATTTGATATCTGTGACAGAGTTACACCGCCAGCTTAACGACTTACTCCAGCAACTATCACCAGAACGATTACAGGTGCTTGCTGATTTTGCAGCTTATTTAGCCAATGCAGAAAGCGAAGCTGCAACTCAAGAACTTTTGGCAATTTCTGGATTGCTAGAGCGAGTTAAGCAAAATCAAGCAACTCCTAAAACTGATTATACAAACTGGAGAACTCTTCGCTCTGATGTATGAAGTTCTTCTCCATCCTGATGCTCAAAAGGTTTATGTCAATGCTGACAAATCCCTAGCGAAAAAAATTGCCCGATGTTTGGAACAATTAGAACAAACTCCCCAGTTGCATCCTAACATTAAAGCCCTCAAAGGAGATTATGCAGGGTACTATCGCTACCGAATCGGTGACTACAGAGTCATTTACTCGATCGATGATGAAGTTGTACAGGTATTTGTTGTGGCGATAGCCCATCGCAGTCAAGTGTATGAACAGTGAGGGCGAGTTAGTCAGCCCAGCAGCAAGAGCGATCGATTTAAAAAGAAAGATTGAGGAGGCTGAATGAAAACCGCGATCGCCCTACCAATCGACCAAATCACCAAATTCTGCCAACACTGGCAAATCATCGAACTCTCTCTGTTTGGTTCTATCCTTCGGGATGACTTTCATGCAGACAGCGACATCGATATCTTAGTTGCTTTTGCTCCCACAGCCAACTGGGGTCTACTCGATCACGCCCAAATGCAGGAAGAACTCGAAGCATTGCTAAGCAGACCAGTTGATCTAATCAGTAAAAGAGCGATCGAGCGCAGTTCCAACTGGATTCGCCGTCAAGAAATTCTGTCTACGGCTCAAACTATCTATGTCAAATAATCGCGATCGCGCTTCCTTGCTAGACATTGCCTCTTCTGCTCAAAAAGTCCTGCAATATAAAGGTAACATGGACAAAAGTGCATTTCTCAATGATGATAAAACGCAATCTGCGATCGTGTTTCAACTTCTGATTATCGGTGAAGCGGTGAAACGCATTTCTTCAGAATTGCGATCGCAACATTCAGAAATTCCTTGGTCACTCATTGCCAGAATGCGGGACAACTTGATTCATCGATATGATGATATCGACCTAGATGAAGTCTGGAAAACCTCAAATGAAGATATTCCAACACTGCTGATTGCCTTGGAACCTCTACTGCTAGAAGAATAAACGCTACTAGCTCATTTGTACTATAATTCAGATATCAACCTTTGTTGGAGTATTTTTATATGTCCTTGCAAGAGCTTAAAGAAAAAGCCAGCCAACTCTCAGTGAGCGATCGCCTTGCGCTGCTAAGTGCGATCGTTTAACTACCAGAAATTTATGTTATAGTTTGATTGTGACTCTAGCTACTTAAACAAAGTTATATAGACGCAGGTGCTTATGTCTCAAGCAATTAGGCAAGACATCATCAATATCGCCGAAGAGCAGATTGACGAAATAAAGCAAAAGATTGACTACCATACCACAGAATACACCATCGAATTCATAGTCGATAAATACCTGGAACAAGATGATGGACGGCTCAGTGATATTTATATCCCTGAATTTCACAGAAACTTGAGATGGGATACTAATCATCAATCTCGATTCATTGAATCCATTATTCTTGGTGTCCCTATTGCTGCCATGATTGTTGCAGAAATTGAAGAAACTGGAAAAATAGCGATTGTTGATGGAGCTCAGAGGGTGATGACTCTGGCAGCTTTCCTCACAAATCAGTTCCAGTTGAGTAGTCTTCAAACATTAAATTCTCTAAATGGTTCCTATTTTAAGGATCTCGCACCCTCACGCCAAAGAAAGTTTAAAAATACTTCGCTTAGAATGATAGTTCTCTCAGACAAAGCTGATGAAAAAGTAAGGAATGATATTTTCTATCGCATCAACACCAGTAATCTCGATCTAACTCCTAATTCCAATAGTCTGCTACCAAACTCATAAGCCTGAGAATATGAAACCAAGAGTTGACTATGCTAAGGATAAACTTTTAAGTTGCAGCCTATGAAAGAGTTCATCAGAGACTTTAACAGGCGAGTGGCAGAAATCCAGAAATATTTTGAATTAGTAGATAAAATCGAACAACTTGGTGCATTGTCTGCTAAATCAATCATCTTCCCATCAGGTGAATATATTGTTGATAGCGAGCTTCAAAAAATCTTGCAGTCTCATTGTTACCTGCTATTATACAATCTTGTCGAATCCTCTGTTAGAAATGGTATAACTGCCATTCATGATGTTATTTTAGTCGAGCAATTAACTTATAAAGATTTAAGTCCCAAAATCAAGAGATTGTGGTTACTGAACGATCGAAGTAAAAGTTTCAGAGATTCATATATCAAAAAAGATTCGATCGCTGACAATCTTCAGGAATTAATTAAATCGGTTTTGAATGATGAGATAGTTTCGTTAGATCCATCTAATATTCCCATATCGGGAAATTTGGATGCTAAAACTATCAAAGAACTCATAGATATGTACGGCTTCTTTGGAAATTTAGGAGTTGCGAGTAGAGAAATAGATGACATTCTGAATTTTGTCGTTAAGATTCGATGCGATTTGGCCCATGGAAATGTTTCGTTTTGTGATGCTTCCAATCAAATACTTTGGAGCAAGTTAGTTGATGATAAAGATAAATTGGTAAAATATTTAACTAATCTACTGACTAATATTGATGATTATATTGAAAATAAAAAATACAGAATTTAGCCGTCAGTATCGTGTTTCAACTTCTGATTATCGGTGCAGCGGTGGCACCCATTTCTTCTGAATTGCGATCGCACCCTAGCTGTATTGTGGCTACATAGCCCATGGCGCCGATCTGAACCCCAGCATCCGATTCACGCTTGGCAATCACAGGAGGTTATCAAGTTTTTTGCAGAGCTTGATAAAATGCAGTAACTGTGGTATTATGGTTAGTTAAAAATACTAGGCATTTCATTACAATTAACCTCTTCAGTTTGACTGCCAAAATAAAACGATGCAGCTTGCTACCTATCTACACCCACAAACATTTTCTACTTCCAAATTAATACAAACAATTTCTTTTACCGGATATTCTTTTAATTACTACAATCAAGTCCGACAAGCTCTTCAAAAATCTCTGACAGACTATCCAGCCTTACCCTTAAGAAAAGCAAAAATGAGTGATTATCAGAAGGTTCATGCTGGAGAATATCTCCGCAAATTGATATTACAAGCCCTCGGTAAACCACTAGATAACATCAGCCTAGCCTTACCAGACTTGAGTATAGAATGCCAAGGTTTAGAGTATTGTTTGCCCGGTTATATCTATGGTTTGGGAGGTATGATGGAAGCGATCGACCAAATGAAACAGGGAAACCTAGAACGGGCTTACTGCTTCAGTATGGTAGGACATCATGCTCATAGGAATTGGGGACACGGTTACTGTATCTTAAATCCTCTAGCTGCTGCTGCTCGATATGCTCAGACACAAAGATTTGAAAAAGTATTGATAGTTGACTGGGATATTCATCATGGCGATGGAACTCAGTCAATTTTTAGCAACGATCCTAGCGTCTATTGTATTAGCATTCATAGTGGTGTAGATATCTACATGGCGAAAGCCTCCGACTTGAAAGCTGGCACAACAACCATTGCCGAAACTGTTGGACATTGTAACATTCCGCTGATTCCTGAATCTTTTCCAGTAGAAGTTTTGCAATCAGAGGGTATAACTGGTCGATTCTACTACGCCCATCAGAGTATCAGCACTTTCCGGCAAGCTTTAGAAAATGTACCGTGGGAACCAGACCTAGTTACTATTTTTTCTGGTTATGATTCCCACAGAGATGATTGTGGGAAGGACATCACAGATTGGACAAATGCTGATTTCTGTAAACTGACCGAAATTCTACTAGATTTTGTTAAGAGATGGGGATGTCCAGTGCTCTCTACTCATGGAGGTGGCTACAGATTACCAGTGACAGTAGCAGCAGCTACCGCCCACATCAGGACTTTAGCAACCTATGTTTAGTTTGCGGCACTAATTAATCAAGTTTTACCACACTAACTTGTTCCTGGAACTGTTCGTGAAGACGCGCTGATGCTGCATCGCCGAAAGATGCTTTCACCAAAGCATAGCTTGCAAAGTCCTGGGCGCGCCATGTGTATCATAGAGCGGGACGAGCCTAAAATTTGTGAAAAATCTGCCAACTTGTTTAATAGAGACTCCCATAATTATTGGGAAACAGGCACCGCCGCCCTGTCAATGAGTATCTGTTTACCAGAGTTTAAATTAAAAATTAAACAGGAGGAAGCCGGAACAAGTTAACAGTTGTAGCAGCTAAAACTTAATTGACACTCCCTGGCCTGAAGGCACAGGGATTCTTGGATCAATCAGTCGATTTGCTCGGTAAAGTATCCGACTGAGATATCTGCATGAGATAATTTCAAGTTATGCTGAGATCGATCGCACTTCTGATTACCGACATGATTCAGATAAATACTCAAAACGTGAATCTCCCCTTAATAAATCGTGCTCTAGAACACAAAACGCGCAGGGCGATCGCCACCTTGGAACAAACATATACCTATGCAGATTTGCTGCACACATCCAGCCAAATAGCAACAAAATTGCTTCAGGATGTGACTGATTTACAAGAACAACGAATTGCATTTCTGATTCCCTCTGGATTTGAGTATGTCGCTACCCTGTGGGGAATTTGGCGCGCCGGTGCGATCGCCGTACCTCTATGCGTGTCCCACCCGCGACCAGAATTAGAGTATGTTATCACCAATTCGGGAGCATCAATTATTGTTGCCCATCCAAAGTTTGAAGATTTATTGCGCCCGATCGCCCGATCGCACAACCTAGGATTTATCCTCACTTCCGAAACCCTTCCCACCCAGATTAGCCCTCTCCCAGAAATAGATATCACCAGACGCGCCTTAATTCTCTACACCAGCGGTACAACCGGCAAACCAAAAGGAGTAGTAACCACTCATCAAAATATTCAAGCTCAAGTAACTAGCTTAATCGACGCTTGGGAATGGAAATCGAGCGATCGCATTCTCCACGTACTTCCCTTACATCATATACACGGAATTGTCAATGTATTAACCTGTGCTTTATGGGCCGGCGCAGAGTGCGAAATGTTGAGCAAATTTGATGCCGAAACTGTTTGGAATCGCATTTGTGATGGCGATTTAACCTTATTTATGGCAGTACCAACGATTTATGTAAAATTGATTGCTGCGTGGGAAAGTGCTGCGGAAGAAACCCAAAACAGGCGATCGAAAAGTTGTGCAAAAATGCGCCTAATGGTTTCAGGTTCAGCAGCATTACCAGTTCAAGTATTAGAAAAATGGCAAAAAATCAGCAGTCATTTTCTGCTAGAACGCTATGGGATGACAGAAATTGGCATGGCCTTATCCAACCCTTTACACGGTAAACGAGCAGCGGGATATGTAGGAAAACCTCTACCTGGTGTGGAAGTGCGATTAGTCAACGAAAAAGGAGAATTAGTAACAGCAGGAACACCAGGAGAAATTCAAGTCAAAAATCCGGGAGTATTTCTGGAATATTGGCAAAACCCCCAAGCAACAGCGAAAACTTTCCAAGCAGGCTGGTTTTGTACAGGAGATTTTGCAGTAATTGAGAATGACAACTATCGCATCCTCGGAAGGATGAGTGTGGATATCATCAAAACCGGAGGCTATAAAGTTTCAGCTTTGGAAATTGAGGAAGTATTGCGATCGCACCCAGAGATTCAGGAATGTGCGGTGGTTGGGGTTGAGGATCTAGAATGGGGTGAGCGAGTTTGTGCTGCGTTAGTTTTGCGATCAACATCCAGTTTAACCTTAACATCTTTCAGGAGTTGGGCAAAGGAGCAATTGGCTGTGTATAAAGTTCCCACCCGAATTTTGACAGTTGAAGAATTACCTAGAAATGCGATGGGAAAAGTGACTAAGCCGGCAATAATTAAACTATTTTGTTGAGAGTTGACAGTTGACGGTTGACGGTTGACAGTTGACGGTTGACAGTTGACGGTTGACAGTTTACCCTTCGGCTTCGCGGCGGTAGGCGTGTGCGAAGTCGAAGTATCCAAAAGGGATTGACACGGGCCCCCAAAAGTCGCTACGCTTTGAAATTAGAGGTTGCTTTGCTTGTAGAGGAAGTAGCCCGCGTTGCCCAAAAATCTAGTTGCACTGCCCAAAGCTGCTACCAACAGCAATGGACAGCTAACCGCCAAACTGGTATCAGCAGTCTGGAGGCTAACGGAGTATCTTAACACTCTCTGTAGCCGCCCTGCTATGCGTTGAACTGCGGGGCGGCTAGGTTTTTGGGTTTTCCTAGAAAACCCAAAACCAGGAGAACATAATATGACTGAAGAATTCGTGCCTGACGATAACACTTCCGAGCGCCCAAATGACGAGTCAGCAGCATCGGAACAAGATATCTTGATGTTAACGATTGTCGGTTCGCCGAAGGCTGTCAGAAAAACCATACTGACTTTGTACAGATTGGGATTTGCGGAAGTTAACGACTGGAGTCAGCTACAGCGTACAGGCAATCCCAAGCAAGTGATGAGTGTGTTGATTCGTCGGAAGGTATCGACTGATGAGACACCGCCGAGGCGATAGGACTTAGTCGCAGGTAGTCAGAAACCGGGTTTTTACGAGAAGACACATTACAGTGCGTAGATTCGCTCAAAAACCCGGTTTCTTTGGCCAAAATGCGCGCGTGTAGTCAGAAACCGGGTTTTTACGAGAAGACACATTACAGTGCGTAGATTCGCTCAAAAACCCGGTTTCTTTGGCCAAAATGCGCGCGTGTAGTCAGAAACCGGGTTTTTTACCAGAAGACACGTTACGGTGCGTAGATTCGCTCAAAAACCCGGTTTCTTGGTCGAAGCGTGTAAGTTCTGTCTGAATTTTAGGGTAAAAGTAAGAGACTTGCGATCGCGGGTAACAATTTACTGCAAGCTTCCACCAACGTTGCCGCACTTGGTAAACTAGCAATAGTCCCTTTTAAAATTTTCATTGCCGTTTTCCCCGCCTTTTGCATTGTGCTTTCTTGGGGATTTTGCCCTACTTCTGCCAAAGCTTTTACCTGTTCCAATGCTTCAGCTTTATCATCATCAGATAAATCAGTTTCAGCCTCGATCGCGGTTTGTAACTCAGTTAATAATTCTTTGATTCCCGGTTCATCTGGTTTAGCAGAATCAGATAATTGATTAATTGTATTGGCAACAGTACCGCTGATGTCACCTAAACTTAAGGCTCCAGCACCGCTAGCGTTAACTGTTCCGCCTGTAATTTCTATTTTGCGACTTTGGTCGATTTGGTCACTCATAGCTTTACTCTCCGATCTAGCTTTAGGTTTATTAGTAATCTTAACATTAACAGGTCGCGTAGCCAACAATCTTACACCAAATCCTGCTTAAATATTCCCTATACTTCTTAGTCCGCGCAGGCGGACTTTGTTTGTGTAGTCGCGGTTTCAACCGCCGAATTATCAACAAACAATTATCAACGGAGTAGCTTATCCTCCTGAATAATATTAATTGACAGCGGTTGTTTAGCTAAAATTATAGTTAGTTCTCTCAGCTCAGCTATTTCCTCGCGATATAAGGCAATTTGCTCATTTTTATATTTTAATTCAGCCTCGTATTCTTCAACTATCTCTCTGAGTGATGCAACATCCTCTGATTCGGAGATCGACTCATCTTCTTGATTGAGATTAGCAGCGGTTTCAAGTTCTGTTAAACTTTCCGAAACTGCTTCGGAAATAGCTATTGATTGACGGTACATGGCAATTTCGCAATCTTTGGCTCGCAATTCAGCTTGATATTTATCTTCAATAGCCTTTAATAGCTGTTCGTAGTTTTGCTTTAAAGTGTTATAAATTATAGCTTGCTTATCATCTGTCGGAGTATTGACAAAGATGGCAATTACTGGATTTCCAGGATTTTCTATACTCTGGATTGACAATTCTGTGTTTTCATTCGCAATCGCAGCTTGCAATTGCAGCAGTAATTCTTGAAATTCCGGCTTTTCTGAACCTACTGATACGCTCATAGCTTTAATTTCCGCTGTTACCAGAGTTTGATTAAAATTATAGCATTACTCACTTTGTCAGGAAGGGCTATCTGCTGAATCAGGCAACTGCTCGATCGAATTTGCTGTTGTACCGTCATTATCTCCTAAACTTAACGAACCCGCACCGGTAGCGTTAACTGTTCCACCTGAAATATCAAGTTGCCGACTTTCGTCGATGTTGTCGCTTCCGATTTTATTCTCTGCTGTAGCTATAACTTCTATGGTAAAAGGTTTATCGGCTAACTTATTAATCGTTAGCCACATATCTGCACTTTGCTGGCGATATATAACAATTTGGTCATCTTTACCTTTTAATTCTGCTTTATATTTTTCTTCTATAGCTTTAAGTTCTAGTTGATAATTTTGAGTAAATTCACTATGAATCTTTTCCTTATTCGTATCGGGAGGAACGCTAACTTTGATAACGAAAACTCCCTCGCCTTTATTTTCAATACCCTGGATAGTGAGTTTAGTCTCTTCATTGTCTAATTGCACTTGTGTGAAAGCAGTGATAAAGACTTTCCAGTCAACGCCATTGCGGAAAATTAGGTCAACGGTATTTAAAACCTCTTCAAACAGCTTGGTAAATTCTCCCGATGCAAAGTCGCCACTGCTGGGGCGGCGTTCGCGATCGTCAGTTCCCGGTTGGGGATATTCTAGAAGATAAACAAACCGACAGTCAGCGCCATCGAGCTTTGTATTAGCGTCAATGTTCCAAGCTTCCAAACAAGCACCTGTAAAATAAGCGGCTGTAAAATCCGTTGCCAAGGCTTGAGTTTCAGTCAGGTTTGCGAATTCCAAATTAGCTTGATGCAAAGTTGCTTCGCTGAGATTAGCCTGCTTGAGATTAGCCTCGTTGAGATTAACGCCTGTCAGGTTTGCTCCTTGGAGATTCGCACCAACATAGGATTTTTTGTAGCCATTGCCAGTGATGAGTAATTCTCGGATGCGGGTATCAGCTAATATCGATTTACCGACTCGCGCGCGATCGAGCTTTTCTGTGTTGTGGAAGCAAGTGCGAGTGAGATTAGTTGTTCTAAAATCTGTACTTTTGAGAGTTGCCTCAGTGAAATTGGCATCAGTTAAATCGGCATTGCGAAAGCTAGTGCCACCTGTAGCGGCAAAGGCAATGGCAATACTGCGAATCAAGGCGTGTTTCTCATCCCCAGCCAGGGCACGCCAAGCAATGTAAGCACCTAGTCCTGCGACTGCGACTGCCACTGCCACTGCCACTGGGACTGCCACTGCCACTGTCACTGCCGCTGCCCCAGCCACTGCCCCTGTCACTGCGACTGCCACTGCCACTGCCCCCGCCACTGCCCCTGTCACTGCCACTGCCACTGCCACTACTGACACTGCCCCTGTCACTGCCGCTGCCCCAGCCCCGGCCACTGCCCCTGTCACTACTGCTGCCCCTGTCCCTGTCCCTGTGGCTGCCACTGCCAATGCCGCTGCCACTGTGGCTGTCGCTGGCACTGCTGCTGCCCCGGCCCCTAGACCTTGGCGGATAGTAGCTATAAATAAGATTGCCAAAACTATGAACACAACTACACTGGGAAGAATGGTGTACTGTTTGATGTTATCTGAAGTAAAAAAAAATGCTACCCAAAAACTAGCAAGGATTAATATCAATCCCGATATTAACGATAGAAATAGCGAGATAGTTACTAGAAAAATTGTCCAGCGGCGTTGCAGTCCAGCTTGGACACGGGTGAAGTCAGCTTCTTTGAGGATGGCATTGGTGAAGTTTGCGCCTCGGATGTCTGCACCGATAAATTTTGCACCTGTGAGGTTTTGACCTTTGAAGTTGCGGCCTCGGAGATTTTTACCGGAGAAGTCTTGGGGCATGACTTTACGCAGGGAGGTAGTGGCTATTTTTTTGTTGCGATGCTGTAGCGATGCCTCTGACAAAATTTTATTTTAACAATGAATGCGGTCGATCGAACATGACTTACGCACTCCGACTCCTCGAAACCGAATTTTTTACCAAATAGCACGGGGTATTGGTGTCAACTTAAGACTAAAATCTTTGAGAAATCTCGTTTTTACCTGAGTCTAGATCCCCCTAAATCCCCCTTAAGAAGGGGGACTTTGAGCAAGTCAACTAAGAGGGCGGGCACGGGGGCACCGCCCCTACCAACTGTCAACTATTTTTCGGTATCCTAGGCGGACACCAAAACAAGTTTTTGCTGGAAACCCCGATCGACTCCAAAATCCCTCGCATCACATCCGTACAGTACATCCAGTGTCCCAAATCGTCATACATTCGATCGGGATTAAACTCCACATTGTAATGCAGCACATTATCAAGACCCGCAAATTCATCGGAAGATTGGGGAGAAAGCAGCATCAATTGAAAAGGTTTCCCCTGACATTTGTATTCTAGTTTATGGATAAGATCGATCGCACCATTGCGATCGGCAATACCAGTGCGAACAAACAGCACCTTATCACAATTTTTAAGTGCATACCAAAACCGCCCAGAACGTGCCGTATATCGATCGCGCATCCGTTCAAATACCGGAGACATATCGTTAACAGGATCATCTGTATCCTCAACTTCATGGGCAAAAGAAAGACCAGACCATTTGCTATGATAGATTCTGCCCGCTTCAGCACTGTAGTGCAGAAAAGCCGGATTCCACATATCATAAAAACCGTTTTCGATCGCATCAGCAACATCTCCAATATTGGTAGTGCGCGTCAAATCGAAGGGAAAAGCCGGGCCGTCGTACTCCATTTTATACAGCATCATCCGCACCGCACATCGATCGCCCAGCGGCAAAATCGCCACACGGCTGATCTCCGATAATTGACATTTATATTGAAACAACACAGCGGACTTAGGCGGTGCTTTCACCCGACTTTCGAGCCCGTCGCCAATCATCATGGTGCGAAAAGGGGCGTCGGGATTCAGCGGATCATCATACACACCCGATGGCATAGCTTTCAGTACATGACGAACTTCCTTCCACATCGGTTGAATGTTGTATTCTTTGTCTGATTCGTTGATAATCCAAAGGTGGCGATCGTCTACTTTCAAAATTCCCAAATGCCCGTCATAGAACAATAGTTGTGAGTTGTTCGGCGCAAAAAGATTGAAAGCGGAAGTGTATTCCAAATCAGCGCCAGGGGGAATTTCTACTGTAGTTTCGATCGTCCCATTTTCCTGAACTGCAAAGAAAGGAAGTGTCCCTGACTTGACATTCTTGGCAATGTAGATTCCCGGTATCAATCCTGCTTTACGTTGCAATGCAGTTTGGATTGCTTGCCAATAGGGAGCGATTGTGTAATTGTTTGGTGATGAATTGACAATTCGCAAACGCTGTTCTTCCAGACAAGCAGAGACTTGAAAACCCGCATTGTCAAGGAAAACTGGAACTGTTTTCGGTTGGGCAAAGTATTGTTTTTCTCTTACCAATTCGTCTTTGTCGATCGCGAACAAGTTAAGATCGATCGTCTCATACATCAGCTTATGACCGATCGTGTTTGGGTGAGACGGGTCGAAAGATATCCCCTGTTTCCAGCGTCCCTCTCCATCATCCAACACTCCCAACCAATCCAGCACCGGAACACCCCAATTCAGCATCCGCTGGTGAGTATCTCGCAACAGCCAGTAGTGTTCAGAGTTATAATTGCCGTGGGGATATACCCCGCCCAGCATCGGCCGTGCTCCCAGTGCCCGCGTCATTTTCACCAACTGCTGCAAACCACTTTCAAACCTGCGTTGCGCGCCCCGTCGTTCGTGGGGGCGACAGTAGGCTAACCCTTCGTTACCCAGGGACAGGGCAATAATCACCACATCTGGTTGTTCTGGGGCGACGACTGAGGGAAAACGGGCGATCGTTTTGCTGACATTGGCCCCCGCTTCTGACAAATTGATTAGTTGGTGTCCGTATTTTTCCTGCAAAGACTCTGCCAACTGGGAAGCCCAACCTTTCAACATCCAGGCTTTTTGACCCTTGGCGACGGAACTACCAATCACTGCAATTTTTAAACCTTCAGACTTTTTGTGTGAGGGTATCTTGACAACGGGTTCCTCATAGTATCCGAATGGATAAGGCTGGAAATAACCAAATGCGCCATCGTCTACTACGATTTTGCTGGATTTTTGGTCTGGGTCGATCGGTATCCAGCGATTAAAACCGAATCCTTCCCATGCTGCGATACCATTGGCATCAATATACACGTACTTATATTCTATTTTCTGGCGATCGCCTAAATCGAGAGCAGGCTGAATGTCTATATCTGTGTACCATAAAGGATAGCGATCGGCACTGGTATTCAGTCGTAGGCATTTGGTGATATCCCACAGTCCTAATTCGGGAGTAGAACCGACGATACCGATGGATGCGCCAGTTTGCGTGTGTCCAATAATCTGGAATCGATACATAGGTTTTTTCTCGATCTTAAAGATACAAGGCCGGACAAGAAGGCTGAATCCTCAAAGTTGTTTTTGACAGTAACACATAGAGTGATTTAAATATGTCTTTGAAATAACATTGGCTGTGAGATCTAGCGATCGCCTTAACAGGCTTGGCGATTGCTATACTAGACTTGTTTAAGCAGTCGGCTATCTCGGTATTCACGGGGCGAATTTATACACAAAAAATAGATCGAGCTTTAGCAAAAGATCGATCTAATTTCTGTTGAAACAAAAGTCAATATTAAAATAAAAGTATCTCAAATTTCCGACTTCTGTGCTTCCTGCTCCTTGACTTGCTCTTCCGAGTCCTGCTTAAATGCAGATTCTAAGGACTCTGTAATCTCCTTCGACTCTGGAGTGCGTTTAGAAAAACCCCACACAAACATCAAGGCGATACATGAAACTACCAGCCATTGGGGAGGAACTAAATCTGGATTAATTACTTTCACCAACAACCTCATTCCCACGAACCCGACTGTGATGTAGCCTGCACTTTCCAGGTGAACGTATTCATCCAGCCAGCGGATGAACAATCCAGCCATGAATCGCAGAGCAATAATGCCAATGGTAGCGCCGGTGACAACAATAACAGTGTTATCGGAAACTGCGATCGCAGTAGTGACGCTATCCAAAGAAAATGCTAAATCCGTAAAAGCAATCATGGGAATTGCTTGCCACACAGACGCAAATCTGGGCCCGTGATGTTCTCCATCGGAGTCAGCATCTGAGGAAAAGTGCTGCCAAACCAGCCACAGTAGGTAGAGAGCACCCAGCAGTTCAAACTGCCAGTATTGGATCACCCAAGTAGCGGTTAAAATCAGTGAAATTCGCAGTACGAAAGCAATTATCAAACCGAAATTGAGAGCCTGTTGCTGTTGCTGTGGTTCTTCCAAACCTTTAGAAATAGATGCCAGGGCGATCGCGTTGTCAGCCGAAAGCACAGCCTCCAAAGCCACCAAAACTAACAATAATAAAAAGGTGTCAACTCCTAGATTGGGAGAAGATTCGATAAATTGGTCTAGCATTAACTATGTTCTGCACCTAAAATTTGCAAGGGTAGAGCGCAGCGCCAATCACCTGCTCTGTCGAGAATTAGTGTCACCTTCACTTATCTTAACCTAATCTGGCCACTATGCGACACCCGATCGCCCTCCTTCTGCGCTCCATCTTGAGAAGTCCTGACAGTATTTTATATTTCGAGTTGTTACAAGTGATTCCCAAAAGCGCCAATTTGCCGGAAATTAGTGAAAGCTCGTGTCCGTGAAAAGGAGTTTTGCCAATATGTCTTTAACAGATACCCAAGTCTACGTCGCCCTCGTAATTGCTTTGATTCCTGGAATCTTGGCTTTCCGGCTGTCTACTGAACTTTACAAGTAGTTCACAGACACTAGCGAGAATCGCCAAAGTACCTGCCTCAGCAGTTAAATCTTGAGAGTGCAGACAATTGCTGCCACAGTGGAGTAGATTGTTTGTTGTCAGCAAGACAAAACTGCAAGGGCAGGGATTTTTATATCAAAAATCTGTCCCCAGGTGTCCTTCTGTCTCAAAAATTTTAGCTGGTATCACCTTG
Source organism: Microcoleus sp. CAWBG640 (assembly GCF_020883015.1). NCBI lineage: Bacteria > Bacillati > Cyanobacteriota > Cyanophyceae > Oscillatoriales > Microcoleaceae > Microcoleus > Microcoleus sp. CAWBG640. The sequence goes on along the minus strand of NZ_JAHRFC010000058.1, from coordinate 3,188 downwards.
ACAAACCAGGATAGGTGTGGATTCAACTAAAAGTTTTCTGGAACTAGCAGCTTGAAAACGTCACTATCAGACATCTTTGACATCCTCACCGGGCTAAAGCCACGGTGATTCCAAAGATCACTCTTTGGGCTTCCTCTTTCCCCGACTCGGCTTACTTGGAGGAATTTCTTCACCCAAGCTCTTGTCGATGTCTCCAGAGGCGTTAAGCGTTCCCGTGTGCCCCACGGTACGAAGTGCAAGTTCCAGTATGTTACGAGCGGCGTTCCAGTCCCGGTCTAAAACCAACCCACAATGAGAACATTTATGAGTTCTTGTACTCAAAGACTTCTTGACAACTTTCCCACACTTAGAACAAATCTGGCTGGTGTAGTGCGGTGGAACAGCAACTGTTGCTACACCAAATACCTTGCCAAAATATTCCAACCAACTCCGGAAAGCCGACCACGCCGCATCAGAAATCGACTTAGCAAGTTTCCGATTCTTAACCATGTTTCGCACCTGCAAGTCCTCATAGGCAACCAAGTCGTTAGACTGGACTACGCATCTTGCCAATTTCACAGCAAAATCTTGACGCTGCCTACTTACCTTGAGGTGTTTTCTGCTCAATCGGTTTCTCGCTTTGGTTCGGTTAATCGCTCCTTTTTGAGTTCGAGAAAGCCTTCGACCGAGCCGTTTGAGCGCTTTTTCAGACTTCCTGAGATGCCTGGGATTGTCAATTGTATGTCCATCCGAGTCGGTGTAGAAGTGATTCAACCCAACATCCAGCCCAATAGTTTTACCCGCTGGTTCTCTCTTCTCAACTCGCTCGACATCAAGACAAAACTGAACGTAGTACCCATCAGCACGACGAACAACCCGAACTCGCTTAATCTGTTCCAACTGATAAAAGTGCAGAGCACGAGTTCCCCACATCTTGAAACTTCCAGCTTTAAAACCATCAGTGAAGGTGATAGTTCTCCTGTCCTCCGACAGCTTCCAGCCACAGGTCTTGTACTCAACAGAACCATGTGTTTGATGCTTTTTAAAACATGGAAAACCTTTCTTTGCTGCTTTCTTTTTGCAGTTGTCGTAGAACCGAGCAATAGCAGACCAAGCTCGTTCAGCAGAAGCTTGACGAGCCATAGAGTTGAGCTGACTGGCCCAAGGAAATTCCTTGGCAAGAACCTTGCAATAAGCGCTCAGTTCATACCGCCCAATCCCCTGATTGTCTATCCAGTATCTGATGCAAGAATTGCGGACAAAACGCGCAGTACGAATCGCTTCATCAAGCTTTTCATACTGATGCTTTTCGCCTTCAAGCTTTGCTTCAAATACCAGCATTTTACGTTATGGTGTTGGATATAATTATTCTAGCTCAACATCAATAAAATTGAAAGCCGTCCTAGAAGGACGGGGCTTTAGACCCTTTTTTTTGGTAAACAAAATTATGCAAGCGATTAAACCTACCGTTACCCCACTACGTCCTGTCAAAAACTCCCCTCGCGTTGCAGCAGGTACTAGCAGCCGCCCGCGTTCTTACCCTCACCAAACCCTCGCCGCGGAAGCAGGAGTGAAGTTAGCAGTCAACATGGTACTTTCAGTTTGTGCAACTTCTGCTTTGATTCAGCTTTGGCCTCACTACCGGGCAGTACAAGAAAAATTGCAGGAAATCCAAGCTGAAGTCAATATTACCGAAAAGAGAGTGAATCAGTCGCGATCGGACTTTAATCGCTACTTCGATCCCAGTCTGGCTAAAACAGTGATGCAAGAGCAAAGCAATCGGGTTGACCCCCAGCAGCAACCAGTGATTTTGCAGGAATCGGAGGCACCCGACGCCGAGGAGCCAACTCAACAACCTTAAGGAAGAAGTCTGAGGGCAGAAGCAAGAAGGTAACAAAAATATCTTCAGCGATCGAGAATGAACTAACCGTCTGCTTGCTAGATTTCGATTCCGGTTGCACTCGACCATGATTGTTGACGGTTGACAGTCCGTCGAACAACTCAAAGGCGGGTCTAGGTACTAGCTCAAAACTTAAAACTTGGGTTTCAAGCTGACTTCGCCATTACGGTTTTTTGCTTCAGCAGTTGGAGTGCAGCTTGATATTGCAAGTCGGTCTCAGTGCCAATTTGATCCCGCGTCATCGACTCGCTAGGTACTACCCGATCGGGCACAATCCCCATTTTGTGAATATCCGTGTGATTGGGCGTCTCGTATTTCGCCACAGTCACAGCCAATCCCGAACCATCTGACAAATCAAACAGGGACTGAATCAGCCCTTTACCAAAGGTCTTTTCACCCACCAGTTGAGCTCTGCCATTATCTTGCAGCGCACCGGCCAAAATTTCGCTAGCACTGGCAGTTCCCTTGTTTACCAAAACAATCAGGGGATCGCCTGTTAGCGCCTGTCCATAGGCATCAAAACTGCCGAGAACGCCTTGTCGATTCACTGTATAGACAATGGTGCCGGAATCGATCCACAACCGGGCAATTTCAATCCCGGATTGTAGCAGTCCCCCTGGGTTGTTCCGCAGGTCGAGAATGTAGGCGGCGGCTCCTTGTTTTTCGAGTCGGTCGATCGCATTACTGACTTCAGCAGTGGCGTTAGCGCTGAATTGACTGAGGCGAATGTAGCCCACGGGTAAATTTTCCGGCCCAGACTGCAATTCGGCATATACCGGATTGAGAGCAATGCGATCGCGCACTAACTCAATATCCTGTGCAGATTCCCTACCTTCGCGCCCCAAGGTGAGGATGACAGCAGTGCCGGCGCGGCCGCGCATTTTAGTGGCGGCTTCGTCTAGACTCAGTTCTGAGGTGGGAGTGCCGTCAATTTTCAAAATGCGATCGAGGGGTTGGATACCAGCTTTATCGGCTGGTGAACCGGAAATCGGAGCAATCACTGTCAGGGTGTTAGTCTGGGGGTCGATCGCAATTTGTAGCCCCACACCAGTCAATTCCCCGGAAGTATTCACCTGCAAACTGCGATACTGTTCCGGTTTCAGCAATCGAGTGAAGGGGTCATCCAGATTAGCCAGCATTTCCTGAATCGCTGTATAGGTTTGTTCTCGATCGCTCAGAGGAGCCTTGATAGTCTGTTCGCGAATCGACCTCCAGTTTCGATGATTGAAGGTATCGTCCACATAAGAGCGGTTGACAATTCGCCAAGCTTCGTTCAATAGCTTCTGTTCATCAGTCAGCGCCATTGCAG
>NZ_JAHRFC010000057.1:0-31014 GCF_020883015.1 Microcoleus sp. CAWBG640 | reverse complement strand
TACAACTGGGGCGGTATTCGGTTTATCGGAAACTGTTAACAGGAAGGTATTGCTAGTAGCAGCTTTTCCATCGGATGCACTGACTTTTACTTGTAAGTTTCCGATATTCGCTGTTGCAGGTGTTCCATTAAAGATGCGAGTTGTGGCATTAAATGTTAACCAGGTGGGTAAAGCGGTTCCGTCTTCTTTTGTCGCGGTGTAAGTTAATGTGTCATTGTCAGCATCGGTAAATGTAGTCGTTGGTACTGTGTAATTGAATGCTGTGTTGAGTGTAGCTGATTGATTGTTGATGGCGCTGGCTACAACTGGGGCGGTATTCGGTTTATCGGAAACTGTTAACAGGAAGGTATTGCTAGTAGCAGCTTTTCCATCGGATGCACTGACTTTTACTTGTAAGTTTCCGATATTCGCTGTTGCAGGTGTTCCACTAAAGATGCGAGTTGTGGCATTAAATGTTAACCAACTCGGTAAAGCGGTTCCGTCTTCTTTTGTCGCGGTGTAAGTTAATGTGTCATTGTCAGCATCGGTAAATGTAGTCGTTGGTACTGTATAAGTAAATGCTGTGTTGAGTGTAGCTGATTGATTGTTGATGGCGCTGGCTACGACTGGGGCGGTATTTTTAGTGAAGGTAACTTGGTTATCTGTACTGGTACTGGCTGCTGTGTTAGGATTCCCGGCTACATCTGTCACCGCATTGGCATTAATACTAGCAATCACAGTACCCGCTTTGGTCATACCACTGACTGCCACATTGTAAAATTTACCACTTCCTGTAACCTCGGCGGTAGTGGCTTCGGCGGTGCCACTCAGAGCCACTTTAGTAGCATCAAACCCAGTCACAGGTTCACTAAATTGAACGGTGTAGTTAATCAGGTTATTAGTCGTCGGATCTTGTTGACTACTTGCTTGGTTAATTGTGGCAGTGGGTGCGGTGAAATCAGCAGTGCGAGTTAATTGAGTAGCAGCGGTATTATTATTACCCGCTGTATCAGTTGCTTTCGCTGCTGGAATATCAACTGTGACGTTTCCATCAACAATTGGTGTGACATTAAATGTGTAAGTTTTGTTATTAACTTTGAGGAAGTTGCTGATATTCGCATTACCAACGGTGATGTCGCTAGTATCAAACCCTGTGACATCTTCGCTGAATGCGGCTGTGACAGCAAATAAACCGTTAACTGTTGTTGTTGAAGAGGATGCTAAAGTGACAGTGGGTACAACGCCATCAACAACTATGGCTTTACTACCACCAAGAGAGTTAGGTGAGGCTAAGGTGGGAAGGGTTAAGATGGCATCCACAGCCAAATTATCTTTAATTGTGCCGCCATTGAGAGTAAGGGCATTTGTGGCGAGATATTCTAAGTCAGCAGCAGAATCCCCGGCTTGGACTACATAGTTGAAAGTGAGGACTGTGCCGCCACTACCACTAACATAAGTAGCAAATCGGTCAGTTGTGCCCGTTTCTAGTTGCAGTCGGGGCGTGCCAGTGACATCCACAGCAGCATCGAAGGTGACGGTGATGGCGATGGTAGAACCCACACCGTAACTGCCGTCAGCGGTGGTGGCAGTGACAGCAGTCACTTTGGCGGTGGTGTTGAGCAGGATGGAGGCGGTGTTGCTGCCGTTGTTCGCCACAGCTAAGTCTGGTTTGCCGTCGCCGTTGATGTCGCCGATGCTGACGGAGACGGGGTTAGTGCCAGTTGTGAAATCAACTTTGGTGGCGAAGGTGGGGGTGGTGGCTCCGGTAGTGGTGGTGTTGAGCAGGATGGAGGCGCTGGCGCTGCTGTTGTTTGCCACAGCTAAGTCTGGTTTACCGTCACCGTTGATGTCGCCGATGCTGACGGAGCGGGGGCCAGAGCCAGTTGTGAAATCAACTTTGGTGGCGAAGGTGGGGGTGGTGGCTCCGGTAGTGGTGGTGTTGAGCAGGATGGAGGCGGTGCTGTTGTTCGAGTTCACCACAGCTAAGTCCGGTTTACCGTCGCCGTTGATGTCGCCGATGCTGACGGATTGGGGGCTAAAGCCAGTGGTGAAGTCTACTTTGGTGGCGAAGGTGGGGGTGGTGGCTCCGGTGGTGGTGGTGTTGAGGAAGATGGAGACTATGTTTCCAAGCCTCTGCACTAAAGCTAAGTCTGGTTTGTTGTCGCCGTTGAAGTCACCGATGCTGACGGAGGTGGCCTGTGAGGCAACTGTGAAGTCTACTTTGGTGGCGAAGGTGGGGGTGGTGGCTCCGGTGGTGGTGGTGGTGTTGAGCAGGATGGAGACGTTGCTGCTGTTTTGGTTCGACACGGCTAAGTCGGGTTTGTTGTCGCCGTTGAAGTCGCCGATACTGACGGAGGTGGAGCCAGTGCCAGTTGGGAAATCAAATTTGGTGGCGAAGGTGGGGGTGGTGGCGACAGTGGTGGTGTTGAGCAGGATGGAAGCGGTGTTGCTGAAGTTCGCCGTCGCTAAGTCGGGTTTGCCGTCGCCGTTGAAGTCGCCGATGGTGACGGAGGTGGGGTTAGAGCCAGTTCCAAAGTCAACTTTGGTGGCGAAGGTGGGGGTGGTGGCGACAGTGGTGGTGTTGAGCAGGATGGAGGCGGTACCGGTGCTGTTAAAGTTCGCCACAGCTAAGTCGGGTTTGTTGTCGCCGTTGAAGTCGCCGATGCTGACGGAGAAGGGGCTAGAGCCAGTTGTGAAGTCAACTTTGGGGGCGAGGCCTAGTACGCCACTGTAGGTTTTAAGGCTGTTGGCGTTGAAGGGGATTGCTGCTGCTATGGGGCCTGTTTGGACTTCTAGGTTCCAGTCTCCCCCTAATTCAGCGCTTCCGGTGGGGGTGGCTGAGGCGGCGATGTTAGCACCTGTGATTTCACTGAGTCGTTTGAGGAAGTTTTGGCCGGTTTCTCCTGCGGCTACTTCGCATCCATATAATAGGATGTCGGCGTTTTGGGTGAGGGCATTTCCCCACTGTTTTAGCTGAGGGCTGAATTTTTCTAAGTTACTGTTATTGAGGGTTTCTGTGCTCAGGTTGACACTGGCTGGGCTGCCGTGGGAAAGTATGTGTAGCGCTTCAATATCTTTTTGATTGGCTAAGGTATGAGTAATTTGTCCGATCGCGCTCAAATTTTCATTTTAAATGAAAATTTGAGCGCGATCAGTGTTTTGAATTAGGCTTTGATAATCTCGTACTGAGGGGTCTACGAAAATAATTTGCTTGTTCATGATAGATTAGCTGCAATATTTAATTTAGTGCGATCGTAATCTAGCATACTCATCTGGAATTTTCAACATTTATGAAGTTTCCGACCTTGCCGTGTTGTCTTGTATCTTTAAAGAGGTATATTTTCATTTATGGTTGGGTGGGGCGAGCTTATCAGATTTTGGGTTTTCGGCGATTATGCTTGGTGAAACCCGCCCCACCCAACTTGTCAACCTTTTTCTGAGTTGCTATACTGTAGACACTCTGTATATACATCCTTAAAAAAAGGGTGAAATTCTGAGAGTGATATCACTAACTAGAGGATGATACTATGGTTGGGACGATCGCCAAATGGGGAAATAGTCTTGCTGTTAGGATTCCACAGCATTTAGCTAAAGAGATTAACTTAGCTGAAGGTTCCCAAGTGCAGTTTGTATTGATAGATGGTAGGCTGACGATCGAGCCGATAACTCGTCGGCGGTACTCGCTTGAGGAGTTGGTTGAGGCGATTACCCCAGAGAATCTTCATACCGAGATTGATAGTGGAGTTGCTGTGGGGAATGAAGTTTGGTGACACAATCAAATCTTTACATTCCGAGTCGAGGTGATATCGTTTATTTGGACTTTGACCCGACTAAGGGACACGAGCAAAAAGGACTTAGACCTGCTTTTGTGCTGTCCCCTCGTGCTTACAATGAGAAAAGCTCTTTAGCTTTATTTATGCCGATTACCAAGCAACAAAAAGGGTATCCTTTTGAAGTTCCCCTACCGACTGGATTGAAAGTTCAGGGAGTAATTCTTGCGGATCAAATCAAGTGTTTAGACTGGAAAGTTCGCGGTGTTCGATTCGTTGAGTCTGTATCTGAAGATGTAATTGAGGAGGTGCAAATTAAAATTGAGCCATTGTTATTGTGAGTACATTTTGATTTATGGTTGGGTGGGGGCGGGTTTATGAGATTGTGGGTTTTAGGCAATTATGATTGGTGAACCCGCCCCTACATTAAAGAGGTACATTTTGATTTATGGTTGGGTGGGGGCGGGTTTATGAGATTGTGGGTTTTAGGCAATTATGGTTGGTGAACCCGCCCCTACATTTTGGATATATAATATAAAGATTTTCTGGATTTTATGAATAACGACACAATTTTGAATACAGTACAAGAACATGAGATTTTTGGCGATCGCGATTTGCCTTCTTGGTTAACCCAACAACAAATATTTAATTGAGTACGATCGCATTACTATAGTACACTTATCTGGAGTTTTTTACTAACACCATGAAATTTATTAACCCCAAAACAGACTACGCCTTTAAAAAAATCTTTGGTTCGGATCAAAGTCAAGATATTTTAATTAGTTTCCTGAATGCAATTGTCTATCAAGGTGAGACAGTCATAGTTTCTTTAGAAATTATCGACCCTTACGCCCCTGGGAGAATTTCGGGTTTAAAAACGACTTATTTTGATGTGAAAGCTCTCTTGAATAATGGGGAAAATGTGTTGATTGAAATGCAGGCACTTAATGTACCTGCTTTTGGGAAGAGGATTCTTTACAACACAGCGAAAATGTATGTTAATCAACTGAAATTAGGAGAAGTTTATCCAGAATTGAGAGCTGCGATCGGTATAGCGGTGACAGATTTTATCATGTTTCAGGAACATAGTAAAGTGATTTCACAATTTACACTTAAGGAAGATGAGTTACTACTGAATTATCAGCATAGTCCGTTAAAATTAGTGTTTGTGGAGTTGCCAAAATTTAATAAAACTCTAGAAGAATTGACTAATATTACGGATAAGTGGCTTTATTTTTTACGAAAAGCACCGGATTTAGAGGTGATACCAGCATCTATGTCAATTGTACCGGAAATTGAGAAGGCTTTTACGATCGCCGATCGCGTAAATCTCAGTTTAGAGGAAATAGATGATTTGGAAAAGCGGGAACAGTTTGAACGGGAAAGAATAGGTGCTCTTGAGTTGAGTAAGGCTGAGGGGCTGGCTGAGGGGCGGGTTGAAGGGTTGGCTGAGGGTATACAAATTGGTGAACAAAGAGGCGAACAAAGAGGTGAACAAAGAGGTCAAATAAATCTAATTAAACGGCTATTACAACGACAATTAGGCGAACTAAATCAAGATATAGAAGCTCGTTTATCACAGCTATCATCAGAGCAGTTATCGGCTTTGGCTGAGGCTATTTTCGACTTTTCTAGTTTAGCTGATTTATCCAGTTGGCTAGAAACTAATTGCTCTAATTTAACATGAATAAGGTACAAGGATGATGGAGATGTAATTTTGATTGGTTTACTATGAAAATTGGCTTTTTTGATGCGATCGCGTGGGATTATGATACAGAAACTCCTTACCGCCAACCTCTAGGCGGATCTCAGTCAGCTTTGTGCTATTTAGCAGTAGCACTATCAGCTATGGGACATGAAGTATATTTGTGCAATCATACTTCTAAACCCGGAGTGTATCGGGGAGTTAATTGCTGTTCTTTGACTAATCTTTCTCAGGAACTGTTAACAACTCTTGATGCTGCTATTATCCTGAATCACCCAGAAACGGGAACGCAGTTAAAGCCGCTATTGGGAGAGAAAACTAAGTTAATTCTCTGGATGCAACACGCTTGCGATCAGCCGGCAGCAAAGCCTTTACAATGTTTAGAATTGATGTACGATAGCATGATTTTTGTCAGCGAGTGGCAAAAACAGTTATATTTACAACAATTCAATCTGAAAAATCTGCAAATAGGAGTGATAAAAAATGCGATCGCGCCTGCTTTTGAAAGATTGTTTGATGAAGGCGAAAATATTTTAACCAAAAAATTACAACCTCCCGTTTTAACTTATACCAGCACTCCCTTTCGCGGTTTAGATTTACTCTTAGATATCTTCCCGAAAATTAGGCGAAGATTTCCAGGTGTGAGATTAAAAGTATTTTCTAGTTTAAAAGTCTATCAAGTAGCTGAAAATCGAGACGAATGGGAACCCCTCTATCAGCGCTGTGCAGAAACAGCAGGAGTTGAGTATATCGGTTCGCTAACTCAGCCAGAACTGGCTAGGGAATTGCGATCGATTAATATATTAGCCTACCCAAATACCTTTGCGGAAACTTCTTGTATCTCCGTGATGGAAGCTCTAGCTAGCGGTTGTTTTGTCGTGACTAGCAACTGGGGAGCTTTGCCCGAAACAACGGCAGGTTTTGCCCGTTTAATATCGCTGTCGCAGTCCAATTCTTCAAATTTGAGCAATCCCTTTGATTCTATTTCCGAAAGAGAAGCTTATGCCCAAGAATTTATCGCGATCGTTCTGGATGTGCTAGAATTGCTAACAGGTGCTAACAGTCAAGAAGCCGAACATTTTTTACGGCGACAGGTAGATTATTTTAATAAAAATTGCACTTGGAAAGTTCGTGCATTAGAATGGGAAGAATGGTTGAAAAGGATTAATAAAATGTCTCAGGAAATTTCTGTGGAAAGCCTCTATGATAGAGCGTGGGCTATGCAAAAACAAGGCGACTGGGAAGCAGCTAGTAGGGAATATCTACAGGTTATTGCGCTGCAACCTAATTATGCACCTGCTTATTTTCAATTGGGAAATGCTAAGTTAGTTAAGCAAGAATGGAGAGAGGCGATCGCACTTTACCGCCAAGCTTTAAATTGCGAACAGCGCTACTCTCAATGTTGGTATAATTTAGGCGTAGCGCTGGAAAATATAGGGGAAGATGAAGAGGCGATCGCGGCTTACCAACAAGCTGTTACCTACAATCCCAATTACGCGATCGCCTACAATAGTCTAGGAGGCTTGCTCACAAAACAAGAAAACCTAGAAGCAGCAAAAATTTGCTATCAAAAAGCTTTAGCAATTCAACCAGACTTGATTCCATCCTTGGGAAACTTAGCCAACATTCAATACCGCTGCGATCGATATAGTGAAGCTGCTGCCAATTATCAAAAAGTCTTGCAGCTAGACTCGAATAATATCAGTGCAATGGCAGCTTTGGTGAAAATTCACCAGGGGATTTGCGAGTGGGATAATTTAGCAGCCGCCAGCGAAAAAATGTGGCAAATCGGCATAGGTTTAATAGAACAAAATACTTTAAAAGATTTCTCGGTTTTTGACTTTATCATGTACTCGCCATTTGGGGCTGACAAACATCTCGCGATTAATCGGTACTTCTCTAAATTTGTCAGTAGTAAACCTCAAAATTACTTTCCCCCTCACATTCCCCCCGCTATACCTCCCCTAACTCTGCGAATAGGTTACATATCTGGAGATTTCTACAGCCACGCTTTAACGCATTTAATCGGTGAATTATTCGCCTTGCACGATCGCGCTCAATTTGAAATATTCGTCTACTCTCTCGGCCCCAATGACGGCAGTTTTGAGCGTAAAAAAGTAGAAGCAGACTGCGATAAATTTACCGACTTGCGAGGAATGACTACCTCCGCAGCAGCCGAAAAAATATACAATGATGGCATTCACATTCTCATCGACATGGGAGGATATACCCAATATTCTAACCCAGAAATCTTAGCAATGCGCCCTGCTGCTATTCAAATTAACTACCTAACTTATGCAAGCACAATGGGAGCCGAATTTATTGATTATATTATCATAGATAATATAGTAACACCTCCCCGCCTCGCCGAGTTCTTTAGTGAAAAATTTATTTGTCTACCCAATAGCTATCAGATTAATAATTATCTGAGAGTTTGTCCCGCAGAAGACGCGCAAATTAAACAGAAAAATCCCAAAGCTAAATGTGGCTTACCAGAAGATGTATTTGTCTTCGCCTGCTTCAATCACAGTCGCAAAATTGAGCCAGTCATGTTTAGCGTGTGGATGGGAATTTTAGAGAAAGTCCCTAATAGTGTACTATGGTTATTAGAGAGCAATGCCGAAGCAACTCGGAACCTGAAATATGAGGCTAAATTGCGGGGAATTAAGGGCGATCGCCTAATTTTTGCGCCGAGATTACTACAGGAGGAACACCTATCGCGCCACATTTGGATCGACTTATTCCTAGATACTTTATATTACAATGCTCACACGACAGGTAGTGATGCTTTGTGGATGGGAATCCCCTTTATTACCTGCCCCGGAGAAACTTTTGCGGCGCGGGTGGGAGCGAGTTTATTAAATGCGGTTAATTTACCACAGTTAATAGTTAATAGTTTAGAAGAGTATGAAAAGTTGGCGGTACATTTAGCTACTCATCCTCAAGAGTTGCGAAAATTGAAAGATTACCTGCATCAAAACCGCCGCCAATTGCCGTTGTTTGATACTCCTGAAACGGTGCGATATTTGGAGTTGGGATATCTTAAGGTTTGGGAACGATATCAATCGGGTGAGTCGCCGGAAGCGATACAGATAGACAAGGCAGAAGGAATCGGAAAAGAAGCAGAGGGAAGGTTGAAAAATGATTTAAAACCTGATTTCAAAAGCAATTTAGTCAGGAATTTAGGAGACGAGAAAGTGGAAAAAGCAAGGGATTTAAGGAATAAAAATATGGGGGAAAATCAGAATGGGAAAGGGATTGCTGGTGCGGATTCGCCACAGGATTTGATTGGCGATCGCGATTTTCCATATTGGTTGACTTCTCAACAAATCAGTATCGCTTGCACTACCTATCAAACTAGCAGATTAATGTTAATTGGGAGTAATCCCGAAACTAATACTATTTCTGGATATTGGCGAATATTCGATCGCGCAATGGGACTTTTTTGCACCCCAGAACGCCTCTACCTAAGCTCAAAATATCAACTCTGGCAATTAGAAAATGTGCTGGCGGAGGGTGGACAACATCAAGGTTACGATCGCCTATATATACCCCGCATCGCCTACACTACAGGAGATATCGACATTCACGATATCGCTGTTGATAAGAATAACGAAATTATTTTTATTAGTACGTTGTTCAATTGTATCGCTACTTTGAGCGATCGGCACAGTTGCAAACCTCTGTGGAAACCGCCGTTTATCTCACAATACATCAATGAAGACCGCTGTCACCTGAACGGTTTGGCGATGGTGGATGGGGAGGCGAAATATGTCACGGCGTCGAGTCAGTCGGATGTGGTGGATGGTTGGCGCGATCGCCGAAAAAACGGCGGTATCGTGATTGATGTCGCATCTAATGATATTATCGTTACGGGATTGTCAATGCCGCATTCTCCTCGCTGGTATCAGGATAAATTGTGGTTGTTGAATTCGGGGAGAGGGGAATTTGGTTATGTGGATTTAGAGACAGGGAAATTTCAGGCTGTGGCATTTTGTCCGGGATATGTCCGAGGGCTGGCATTTTGGCAAAATTGGGCGATTGTTGGATTGTCGAAACCGAGGGGTGGTGACAATACTTTTAGTGGTTTAGAGTTGGATGAGTTGTTAGTAGCTAAAGATGCTGAGGCTCGGTGTGGGATGATGGTGATTGATTTGACTACTGGTGCGATCGTTCATTGGTTGCGGTTTGAAGGGATTGTCACGGAACTGTATGATGTGCAGGTGATTCCGGGAGTGCAAAAGCCGATGGCTTTGGGTTTTCAGACGGATGAAATTGCTCAGTTAATTACTTTGGAACTTTAACCGCTGATGGATGGGATGAATCCAACATAGCTAAAGCCCGAACTTCTTGAGGAAGTCCGGGCTCTAATAGCGATCGCCCTTATTAACTCAATAACCTACACTAAAGCAGGTACTTGTGGCCAACGTTTCATGACTTTACCAATTACCGCCAATTCTTCCATCAACTTGTCGAACTGATCCGGTGTCAAAGATTGTGGCCCGTCAGACAAGGCTTTTTTGGGATTCGGGTGCACTTCAATCATCAGGGAATCAGTACCAGAGGCGATCGAAGCAAAGGCCATGGAAGGTACAAACTGCGCCCAACCGGTGCCGTGACTGGGGTCAACCATAATTGGTAAGTGAGTCAGAGTTCGCAACACAGGAACCGCAGACAAATCTAGCGTATTTCGCGTATATTGCCGGTCATAGCCGCGAATGCCGCGCTCGCACAAAATCACGTTGGGATTGCCCGCTGCCATGATATACTCAGCAGCCATCAACCATTCTTCAATGGTTGCGGAAATCCCACGCTTCAACAAAACTGGTTTGTCTTGTGCTCCGACTTTTTTCAATAGGGAGAAATTCTGCATATTTCTGGCCCCGACTTGAACTACATCGGCTACTTCCACGATCGCACTTAAGTCCGCCGCATCCATAACTTCGGTAATAATTCCCAAACCGCTAGCTTCCCGCGCGGCGGCTAACAGCCCCAAAGCACTCTCGCCGTGTCCTTGGAAAGCGTAGGGAGAAGTTCTCGGTTTGTAAGCTCCACCACGCAGAAAATGAGCACCAGCAGCTTTAACGCGCATTGCCGTTTCGACAATCATTTCTTCGTTTTCGACGGAACAAGGGCCTGCTACAACCGCGATCGGGTGATTCAAGCCGATCGTCACAGTTCCTAGGGGAGTAGCCACTTCAACGGCGCTTGGTTCTCCTTGGCGATACTCCAAGCAAGCCCGCTTGTAGGGTTTTTCCACTCGCAATACTTCCTCAATCGAGGTGCTCATTTCCCGAAGCTGCATCGGTTCGAGCTCAGCGGTGTCACCTACTAAACCGATGACAACTTTGTAGCGTCCCACTATTTTTTCTGGGGACAAACCCCAGTTAGTGCGGAGTTCTTCGTCTAGGCGATCGATCTCGGCTTCTGGAGTACCGGCTTTCATTACAATAATCATATTTCTTTGGCCTTCTCTCTTGGGCTAAACACGGATTATGACACGGATTGACTGTTGGCTGTTAACTGGTTGACTGTTAACTGTTAACTGTTAACTGTTAACTGTTAACTACTGACTACTGACTACTGACTAATGACTACTGACTACTGACTACTGACTACTGACTACTGACTACTGACTACTGACTACTGACTACTGACTACTGACTACTGACTACTGACTACTGACTACTGACTAATGACTAATAACTAATTTTTTGATTTAGCCGATCGCCATCCTTCTCGCATCCGTCCAAAATTAGTCTTAAATTCTTCCCAACCCATAACACTTCCTGAAATTTCTTCATCCCAGGAAGCCGACAGGACTCCGTAACTCAATCCTAGTACACCCAAACCAAAACAACCCATACTGACTAACAATACCGCTGTGTTTGGTAGATCGAACAAGCCTTTGCTGACTATCCAATAGCTGACAAAAAATGTCGAAATTCCCAACAGTGTCGGTACGCCACAAAATACCGCTATGCGGGATATCATGCGCTTGCTGACCACTTCTGGGATAGATGGGTCTTGTTTTTTCGTTTGGCTGGCTTTGGGCTGCTTATCGGCAGGATTTAGTTCTAATGCTGCGTTTGTTTGTTGCGCTTGGGCGGGTTTTTTAGGGGTTTTTTTACGATTTTTTGCCGGTTCAAAGGGCAGGCGCTGGCGGGGTGGTTCGGAGGACATATTTTATAGCAGAAGGAATCAGGAACAAGAGAAATCTAACTATGTATAGTAATAGTTTCAGCGATTCAGAACGTCCTAACCGTCTTGGTGGTTTCTATATTTTCCACAGGGCATTTCAGACATTTATTCGGACATTTATTCAATAGGCATCTCCCAAAACTCTTGTGGGGTAGGCATGGGGCCTGCCCTTGACTGACTTTTATCGAGATGACTAATGAATATTGTCGCAAATTTGGGCTTTGGTGTTTAGCCGCGGATGCCTAGACGGGCAATCAATGCTTTGTAGCGATCGACATTTTCCTTTTGCAGGTAAGCCAGCAGGCGCTTGCGACGGCCGATCATCATCATCAAACCGCGGCGAGAAGCGAAGTCTTTTTGGTTGATTTTGAGGTGGGCGCTGAGTTTGCTGATGCGATCGGTCAGCATTGCGACTTGAACATCTGGCGATCCGGTATCGGTTTCATGGGTTTGGTAGTCGCCCATGATTTCTTGCTTGCGTTGTTGTGTAAGAGCCATGAATTGATTTTAGGTTTTTTTGTACTATCTCACAATCCCTGATTATATCACAGGGGAACCACAAACGATCAAATTTGCGATCGCACTTGCGAGATTAGTCATCGAGGCAGAAACCGGGTTTTTTACGAAAATACTGCACGCCCAGTCTTAAATACGGATGAAAAACCCGGTTTCTTGAGATTTATCGGCTCAAATAAGTAATGGCCTCTTTGATCCAATCATCGGCATTACTTTTTTTTGCTAAATTACTATCCTGACTCAGGGTTTGCAGCGCTTGCAAGACTTCAGCCCCGGTGTAACCCATCGCCAGCAACACCATTTCGACTTCTTCTTGAATAGCCGCAGGTACTCCGGCGGCGACTGAGGTGGTCAAACCTTCCTGTTGTCGCCATTGTGAAAGTTTACTTTTAAGTTCCAGGGCTAAACGTTCTGCGGTTTTGGTGCCGACGCCTGGGGTTTTGGCGAGGATGCGGGTATTGCCGCCGACGATGGCTTGGACTAAATCTGGCAATCCTAGGGTATCTAAAAGTGCGATCGCCAGTTGAGCACCCACCCCACTCACACTGGTTAACAGTCGAAATAAATCTCGTTCGGTGGCACTACCAAAACCGTATAACACGATTTGGTCTTCTTTAACTTGTTGATGAGTAAAGATTTGGGCGATTTCCCCAGAGGGAGGTAATTCACCACTCACGCGGGGCAAAATTTGGATTTCATAGCCAATTTGATTGACTTCGAGAGTCAGGATGAAGCGGTTACTGCCTTTGCTGATGTCGGCGACAGTGCCTTTGAGATAGCTAATCATAAATCTGTATAAAACGACTCAATATACCGTTATTTCAATTCAAAATCAAATTCCGTTTAACGAAAGACAAATCCGGTTTCCCAAAATTCACCACAAAAGCGACATTTAAATTTTCCAAAGATTTGATAAACCACATAATTTCCTCAGCGCCTTTTCCTTCATAGTGATTGAATAAAATAGAAAATCGCTTTTCCAAATCAGGCTTAACTTTACCAGAAAGTAGTACCAATTTCAGCAGTAAACCCATGGTTCTGCTGGGACCTAGATTGTAAACTAAGTCATAAAAAATGTAGTGGCTAGGATGGTGTTCATTTTCCACTACTAAAAAATTGAATAATTCATGACAAGTCTGAACTAACAACAAATTATTTAACTTCATCGAGTCATTTTCTCGGAGGGTATTTTTGATGTATTTGTACAAACGACCGCTAAATTGACGTCGGCCGTATTCAGGTTCCACCGCTGAGATTAAATATTCATACAAATCAACTTTAAATGATTGATAGGAGCGAGTATTTCTGGCCTGTCTTAAAAATAACTGAGCCGACTCTTTGTAAGTGCGATCGCCACTCACCTTTCCAGCAAATTCCCGGACGGCTAAATGTAATTCTGCATCGTTCAAAAGCGTGGGATTGGTTGCGGGGTTTACAATCCCAATTTCGGTCTGTCCCGGCGCAACTAAATAGTTTAAATAAAGAGATAAGTCGGTTTCAAATTGTTGTTGCCTTTGAGATTGCAGTCGTTGGATGGTTTGCTGTTCTTCTGCAATGCTTTCCTTGCTCAACAGAGAATAACCGTATAAATAAGGATATCGAAAAATTATTTCTCCCAAGGTAGTGTGAGTCTGTTTTTGCTGAAGTTGCGAGCCTAGTTCTACAGCTTTTACCAAGCGTTCTAAATTGACAAATTCTTCACTTTTAGTAAATAAATTTATTTGACGCTGCAAGCACTTGACTATGTAAAAATCCATCCCAAATCTGGGTGAAGTTTGCTTAAATAGACCTACCAAATTTGCGATCGCCAATTTGTATTGGGAATTCAATTGCCATCGGTTGATGGGGATGTAACAGCAGCGGTGGAGGATGTATTTAAACTCCTGTTCCGATCGCTTTAGAGAGACTATACTATACAAAGTGGCTTCTATGTCTGGATCGGGATAGCCCATACCATCTATAAATAGCTGTCGGAAACGCTCTATCACCTGTACCGGCGATTCTGTTTGGACGCAGGAGATTATGTGGTTGTACAGTTTCTGTTCGTCGCGGCTAGCTGGAACAGTCTCTAAGGGTGCTGGGTTGACAAGACTACTGTCTGTAATAGTTTCGGAAATTGGTGCCAAAACCACTGCTGGTTTTTCCGGTAAATCTCGATCGGGATGTAAGAAGCTATAGTGTTCTGGACTTAGTTTTTTATTGGCGGTCCAATCTAAGGCAGCTTGCAAACTTTTTCCCGTCAATAATTGGGACTTATCTTGACGTTCCGAAGCCAGCCATGCTGTGAGTGATGCTTTGTAGGGAGCCAGATTCCCCAACTCTTTTTCTACCCAAAAAATATTGAATACTGATTCATAAATCCGGTTGGCTACTGCTAGTTTATTCCGCGAATCTTTGACAACCAATCCTAATTTTTGTAATTCGATTTGTTCGGGAGATGAATCCGCAGCTACTCCCCCGGTTTCCCCTAATTTTTCCGAAGCGGGGGTTTGCAAAATTTGCTGGTATAACCCTAACAATCGACTGCTGTCGCAGGAACTCTGGAAAATGCCTCGGCGAATTGCTGTTAAATGTTCTGGCTTGTCCCAATCTTCCCAGTTTTTTATAATTCTAATTTTCGCTAATTTTTCAATTTCTTTTAGTTCGCAATTTCTGCCAATGAAAGATCCATACTCAGCTACCAAGCTGCAAATTTTTTGAGTCAAAAACGGTTGACCACCTGTCCAATCTAATATGGCTTGGAGCACTTTTTGAGGTCTAAATGCTTTGACTGCTAATCCTTTGGCGAGGGGGAAACTTTCGTGTAATTCCAATCGGTCTAAATGAATTGGTCGTGCTATGTTAAACGGGTTGCACTTGGTGTCTTCGATTAATTCTGAGGGTACGGTTACTCCCATCAGGGCAAAAGTAATTCGCTCGTAGTCCTGTTGAGTGCTTCGCTTAGAATAACAATTGAGAATTAAAGCCAAAAAATCTTTGGCACTGAAATTTAAGTTGTTAATACTGTCTATGTCATCGAGGAGAATTACGATGTTTTGTTGATTTTTAAGTGATTTTAACAGAACTTTTTCGATAAATATCTCTAATCGCTGTACCGGTGAGAGTAGTTCGCGGTCGTTCCACCATTTGAGAGCATCAAACCTATTTGTGAGGTTAAAACTGCTGGCTATGCGATACATAATTCCCCCATACCACTTTTGCGGGGTGATATTGGGATTGCTGATGGTTTTCAAGTTAACTGCTGCAATCAATGTACCTTCTGCTTGCAGTCTTTTCCCGGTTTGCAGCAGTAGGCTGGACTTTCCGGTTTGTGGCGGACTGATGACATAGCAGAAGTTCCTGTTTAGGAGTTGTTTGTAGAGTTCTTCGTCTGCGGGCCGCTTGACATAGGTGGGGGCGCTGACGGGGAGATATCCTCCTACTTGATATTGATAAGTTGTGTTTATTTCCGTTGTCACCTGCTGATCGATCAAGACGGTTCACCTCTATTTTGTCCGATTGAAGGGTTACAAATTTCCGTTATTTGCCTGTTGATTTCGTTGAAACTTGGGGTTTATCTTACTCTATTATCTACTAATTATCCTGGTTATTTTCAATCTTTACTGTATCTTTGCAATAGGAAATCCTCCGATGGAGCGATCGTCGTCCGAACCGTTGTGGCTATTTATACTCATTGATCTTATAAGTATGTTAATTTTTACTCGGACGCGATCGAGAATTTCAACATACCTTTGTATTTAGACTGTGTGTTTACATTGTTTTACAATAATACTTGAAAATTCAGTCGGTGGTATAATGCGATCGGGGAAACTTATAACCTTTAAGTTTCTGCTTTCAGCTACCTTGGCCTTCAGGCCCAGTACCTTTCTACGGAAAATACTGGCTCAGTCATAGCTGGCAATAAAAAACCCCAGCTTTTTGCTGAGGACTGCTTGAGTGGGAGATATCGTTAATCTGCGTTTTTTTAAGTTGACTTAGATCGCATGAAATTTCATGCAGGTAAAAGATGCGCCCTGATGGATTAACTACCCGATGGATTAGCACCCTGATGGCATAACTCCCTGATAGATCGTGGCCCTGATGGCATAAGCTCCACTACCCAAAATATTCGGGTTGGTGGATGATCGTGGATACTACTAACACGTCACTTCCGGCGCGACCGATCGCTCAGGGTGTGCCTGTCTGAATTGATTATGACAGGCAGATTTCTCCAAAGGCAAGTGGGCTATTGCATCAACCCACTTGTGGCTGGTTGGAGTTGCCAAAAAGTGTCAATCTACGCAAATCAGGGTCATCGAAAATGAAATACAGCATCTTAGTTTTAGGCGTACTCGATCTAGGTAGCCCCAGTGTGGCTGGTCTTGCTGCTGCTGGAAAATTTGTTCGCAGTGGTGGGGCTTTGGAGACTTATCCCGACTTCCATTACACTGGAACGAATGAGGATGGGGAGCAAGAAGAGGTAAAAACAGGAAAAGGATAGGAACTTCTAAGGGATGAGGTGATGGCTGTTGTCCTGTACTACCTGTGGGAGACGGTTGAGACTTCATCCTGCTCTCAGTCTACCTAAATTCCAGATGTGAGTGGGAAAATAAAAAGATGAGGCCAGTCTGCGGATAGATCTTCTCCATCTGTCAACTGAGCTAGCTTCTGATTTTCTGGCCAATCAGATGCAGGCTTCGATCCTATTTAAGTTCATAAAAACCCAATGGAAAACACACTCGTGACTACTCGCAGACAGCGGGTATTGACAAGAACCCAGGAACGGCGTCAAGCTACACCCAAAGAAAAAGAGCTGATTCACTTGCTGGCGAATATGGCTTGCAGTTTGGTGAAGTATGACTATCAACACGCTAGTGGTAAGGGGGTTCTCCCGCCATCGGAACGGAAGCTTTTGGCCCAATGGCATTACCTGCGAGTTGAGCAAATTCGCCGTATTGAACGCAGTTTGGAGCCTGTAGCTGCCCTGAAGCGGGTGTATTACAAGAGCATCCTCAGTCCTAGGGATTTGAAGTCTTTGAAACTGCTGTGGACGGAAGAGGATAACAACCGGGTTAAGCGAGTCGATCCTGATTTGGATGACATCCTCAGCGAGGCTTTGGATCGGGGAGATACTTTAAAACAGTTATTTCATTCGATCGAGGTTAAGGAACGTCAATTTTCGGCTACTCCCTGCCCAGGGGTGGTGCCTCTGTGGGTGAAAGAGTGGGAACTGGCGGGATATGATATCAACTATTTTCCGCCTTCGTTCTCTGCCTGGGCTTCGGTAGTGGACGATTAGGCTCCAGAAAACAGTTTTAAATCGGATCGTCGATCGTCAGATGTCGATCCTTAATTTATTTGTGTTTGTTCCCATTCCTGATGACTGTGGGGGAACTCGGATGTTCCTGCCCCTTTGGGGCGGGGACATCCCAACAGATAGAAGTGAATCGGAGTCAGTACCATTGTACAATGGGGGAAAACCAGGGCTTCAGCTAATAGCTGATAGCTGATAGCTGATTGTTTCTCATGACTGACTCGATTTCTACTTCTCCATTAGACTCGGCGGCTGTATCAGCCGAACTCCGCTCTCTGTTGAGGTCGGGTTCGGAAAAAACTCAACTGCAATTTCTGCAACAGATGGCAGATTCCAGTTGGGATGTATTGATGGAATTTTTATTAGAGCGCAAGTCGGATGAACCGACGGCAGTAATGGGTAAGGCTTACCAAATTTTGTATAGTGCTAATTCTCCGAAAGCGACGGAGTTTTTGCAAGTGCATTTTCCCACAGGGGTTGTGCCACTGCGATCGGACTCGAATATTGATTACACTCCACTGCAACAATTATTGGCCCTACAGGAATTTCAAGAAGCCGATCGCTTGACTTTAGATAAACTTTGTGAATTGGCGGGGGAAACAGCTTCGGCGAGAAAGTGGCTGTATTTTACCCAGGTGGAAAGTTTGCCCGTGGCAGATTTACAAACAATCAATACACTGTGGAAGGTTCATTCTGAAGGCAAATTCGGCTTTTCGGTGCAACGGGAAATTTGGCTAAGTTCGGGTAAAAATTGGGATAAGTTGTGGCCGCTAATTGGCTGGAAGAAGGGGAATAATTGGACTAGGTATCCCCAAGAGTTTATTTGGGATTTGAGCGCGCCTAGGGGTCATTTGCCACTGTCGAATCAGTTGCGGGGCGTGCAGCCTTTTTCGGCTCTGATGGCTCATCGGGCTTGGTTGAAATAATCGCAAACGAGTTAGTTTGTTGATGTAGCAACCTTTTCGACATTTAAGCGCTTCTCGATCGCTTTTACCCAAAGGCATTCTGCATTCTTCATTCTTCCTGATATCTGAATCTATGTTACTTCCAGACGATCGACGAACCAAGTTAGACGATACCGACGACAACTTGTTCTATGCTTATCCCCGGTTTGTGACTCATGTTGACGAGGGATTTATTCAGCAATTAACGGATTTGTATCGGGAGCGGTTGAAACCGCATACTCGGATCTTCGATATGATGAGTAGTTGGGTTTCTCATTTGCCAGATGAAATCGAGTTTGCCCATGTGGAGGGGCATGGCATGAATCAAGAAGAGTTGGCAAAAAATTCGAGGCTGAACCATTATTTTGTCCAGAATTTGAATGCAAATCCCCAATTGCCGCTAGCGGATGCTGAGTTTGATGCTGTTGTCAACTGCGTTTCGGTACAGTATTTGCAACACCCGGATCTGATTTTTGCCGAGATTCACCGCATTTTGAAACCCGGTGGTGTGGCAATTATCAGCTTTTCTAACCGGATGTTTTATCAAAAAGCAATTGCGGCTTGGCGGGAAGGTTCGGAGGGC
This sequence comes from Microcoleus sp. CAWBG640, assembly GCF_020883015.1. Taxonomy (NCBI): domain Bacteria; kingdom Bacillati; phylum Cyanobacteriota; class Cyanophyceae; order Oscillatoriales; family Microcoleaceae; genus Microcoleus; species Microcoleus sp. CAWBG640. Next base: position 12,023 of record NZ_JAHRFC010000057.1, on the reverse strand, counting down.
GATCGGGTAGAATTGGTAAAGAGTTACTTTGATGCTGTCAAAGGAGCGAATATACCCGGATTTAGCAAACCGGAAATAATTTCTAAGCAGTCCAGTTTGCAGAGTTTCATAAAAATGCTGGGAATAGGAAGTGGCGATCCTTTTTATGCTGTAGTTGCTTACCGCCAATCTTAGGATATTGAAGTCGAGTTTTCCTGGTAGGGCAATTAAATTTCAACGGTAAATTTAAAAGTTAAAAACACTGGATTATTGAGTTATATCGTTTCCGGCTGCATCGTCAGGTGATTTAACCGCAGAGAACACTCTTGACACAGAGGGAGAGAATAGAGATCTGAATCATTCAGATGCTACCGGATTTGATATTATTTACCGTTGAGTTACCACACTCATCAACCTGTTGACCAAAGAATTTGGGAGTTTTGGGAGGGGGGAATTTATTTTGTGTTAACATTAAAATATCATTGATACCTATTGTCTATGAGTAACAGTACAATGTGTCAACATTGATAATGATTAGAAGTAAGGTAATTGGCATTGACACACCAAGAATCTCCTGTGATATCGTTAAGTAAAGGGTGAAACTGTCAATCGGAATATGCGCATAAGCGATTATTTTTAGTAGCCAAATATAAAGAGGTCAACATGGAAACAGAACAAGACCCTAATATCGTAGAAATTAGCACCCAAACTAGACCAGTGCAGCAATTCTCCGCCGAGGAAGGAGAAGAGTCAGGCGAAAAGCCTCAAAAATCCTTGAATATAGCCCCGCTATTGAGGACTTTTAAACGGAAAGCCTTGATAATTATTGGGATTGTAGCCCTAGCAAGTGGTGGCATAGTCTACCAGATAAAAGGTAGCAAGAAAACCTATCAAGGTGATTTTCGGATGTTAGTGGAACCGGTAACAACCGAAGCCAGGATTGCCGATCCCTCTGCTTTGGCGAATCGCGAAGGTGGAGTGCCGAGTCGAGATTTTTTTAGTCTCGATTACGCAACTCAACTGGAAATTCTCCAGAGTCCTCAAATGCTGTCAGAGATTACCAAAAAAGTCAAAAAGCAAGATCCCAAATTTACTGAAGAGATTCTCAAAAAAGGATTGCTAGTATTGCGCCTGGGAGAAACTGAACTGAATAAAACTAAAATTTTGGAAGTGAGATTCTTGGGTCAAGATCCTAAGTTAGTGGAATTGGTTTTACAAGAAACTAAAAAGAAATATTTAAAGTACAGTCTTGACGAACGCAAAAGTCGGATTGGTGAAGGTGTGAAATTTATTGAAGACCAGCTTCCAGGACTTAATAAGCGCGTCAACGATTTAAAGTCTGAGTTGCAGATTATCCAACAGCAGCAAAGGATAGCAGATCCGAAAGAACAAGGAGCGCAATTGATCCAGCAAGTTCGGAATATAGAAACCTTGCAACTAGAAACCCAAAGGCTGCTAGAAGAGCAGAAGATTCTGTATGCAAATTTGCAAAAACAATTGGATTTTACACCAAACGAAGCTATTGCAGCGTCAGCTTTAAGCGAAGAACCTCAATACAAAGAGCTGCTGACAAAGGTTAAGGAAGTAGAAGGTCAGATTGCGGTAGAAACAGCTCGGTTTAAGTCGGCGAATCCGATAGTGGAAGCTTTAGAGCGGAAGCGGGCCAATTTAATAGCATTACTAAATAAGCAAACCGACAGAATTTTGGGTCAAAATCTAGTAGGAACTCAGGCAAATTCTAAAGTTCAAAATTTCCAGAATTCCATTCGTATTGGCTTGATTAAGCAATTGGTTGATACTGCTAACCAAGTTCAAGTTTTAGAGGCTCGCAATCAAGCGATTACGCAGACAAGAAACAATTTGGATCGACAAGCAAAAGAATTTCCTACCGTAGCCAGACGCTACAACGAACTGCAACAGCAACTAGATATAGCTGCGCGCACGCGGGATCAACTTTTGACTCAACGGGAAACGCTACGGGTGCAAGCGGCTCAAAGCCAAGTACCTTGGGAAATAATTTCTGAGCCTCAAATACCGCGAGATCCTGACGGGAAGATGATTCCTGTGGCATCTAAAAATACCAATAAATTAATGATGGGGGTGCTTGGGGGGCTAGTTTTGGGTCTGGTGCTGGCGATAATCATCGAAAAAATACAGAATACATTTTACGGTGCTGACGATGTTAAAGATGCTGTCGATCCACCTTTGTTGGGTGCAATTCCTGTCAATAAAAATGCTAAAAATTTCTATCCTTCTATTGCAAATGCCTATGAGGTTCTGGAAAACAAGGAGAATAAGTATAAAAAAAATGCTGCGGAATTTATAGAAGCTTTTGACTCTCTTTATACTAACATTCGCTTTTTGTCTTCCCATCGAGCGATCGCCTCTTTGGTCATCGGTTCGGCTACGGCGGGGGAAGGCAAATCTATCATCGCTTTCAATTTAGCTCATGTGGCAGCGCTAGCAGGTCAGCGAGTGCTGTTAGTAGATGCGAATTTGCACGATCCCAGTCTTGATTTGCTGTTAGATTTGCCAAATTCCAAGGGATTGAGCGACTTGTTGCAAAATAAAATTGAATTCAAGGAAGCGATTCAACGATCGCCTGTAGCGGATAATTTGTTTGTGCTAACTGCGGGAATTCCTCAACCGGGCACTTCCAGACTGCTGGCTTCGTCTCAGATGCAGTATTTAATGGCAGAATTTAATGGCATATTTGACTTGGTGATCTACGATACGCCCCCGCTGGTTGAGAGTAAAGATGCTAATTTTTTGTCTGCACGGACAGATGGCATACTGATGGTGGTATCAATTCTCAAGGTTAAGAATTCTGTAGTGAAGAAAGTTTTCGCTCAATTAGAAAACTTTGGTATTCCTTGTTTAGGAACCGTTGCTAATCATATTGGTAAATCCAAAAAATATCAAGCATCAAAAGGACCTGTACTGGCAGATAAAAATCAATATTTGAATTTTACCCCAGTCCCTACCAGTCTGCCTAAATTAGCTCCTAAAAAAGAGTGAGTTGGATGCTGGTTTGACTCACCAATGATTCGGGAGTTGTGATATTGAGTAGAAAAGATTAAATGTCAAATTTAGGGTATACCTCAGTTTATGAAACCATATCAGCAAATAGCGATCGATGAATGCGGAGAAGCTTTAGTGGCAATTCCGGCTGACATATTTGCTTTGGAACAGCCACATCCCTATCAAAAATTAGGGGCTCCTTATCAGGAAAGCAAAGTTGATTCTCCTTACTATCTACGCCAAGGAGTTATAGATTGTTTGATGGTGGCTCAAAAACGGTTGCAGCAAGATTATCCTGATTGGCGAATTCTGATATTTGATGCTTATAGACCAGTGGAAGTGCAGCAGTTTATGGTAGATTTTACTTTAGCTGAAATTGCCAAAGCTCAAGGCTATGAATTGCCAGTTTCCGAAGACAAAAAACAAGTAATTCTAGAGCAAGTGTATCAATTTTGGGCGATGCCGAGTCTCGATCGCGCTACACCGCCACCCCATAGTACGGGTGCAGCCTTAGATGTGACTTTAGTCGATCGCCAAAACCTGCCAATTGATATGGGTTCTCCCATCGATGAAATATCAGAACGTTCTTATCCTGATTATTTTGCCAGCAGTAAGGAACCCGCCGAACAAGCATTTCATGGTCGGAGACAAATATTAAAAAATGCGATGATTGCTGCTGGTTTTCGACAGCATCCTCACGAGTGGTGGCATTTTTCCTTGGGAGATCAGATGTGGGCTTGGTCCCTGGGTGAACAACAGGGGGACAAACAATTTGTCGCCCGATACGGGCGTTATTGAAAGAAGGAAGAAAGTCCTTCGACTGGGAGCATCTCGATTTTGCATAGGCGAAGCATGACCGCAGATAAGTTATTGGTTAAAAGGAAAGATTTACTACGGTCATGCTTCGCCCCTACCGATATATTTGCAAATTCGGGATGCTCCCCTTCGACTTCGCTCAGGAACCAGGAAGAAGGTGCTTCTACTAGGGTGGGCTAAGGGAGTGAGGAATCAGGAAGAAGCAATTGGGGGCAAGGGTTTGAGCAATTAAGAATGTCCTCAAAGTATTGACGGTGGCTGTGATTTTGCTAAAGTGTCGATCGCCCTCAATGAATGGTATCAGAATAGACCCAGACTCTTGCCACGGGAGTAATGGTGCTTTAAGATGAACGAAAGCGAACAAGTGCAGACAAATCCAGTCAGCACCGCAAACCCTAAAGGATAACTCAGAGTTAACCAAATGAAAGCATTAATCCTCTCTGGCGGCAAAGGAACACGCTTGCGTCCCCTCACCTATACGGGTGCAAAGCAGTTGGTTCCTGTGGCAAATAAGCCCATACTGTGGTACGGAATTGAGCTAATTGTGGCGGCAGGGATTACGGATATTGGGATTATTATTAGTCCCGAAACTGGTGAAGAAGTGAAAGCTAAAACCGGAAATGGCGATCGCTTTGGTGCGAAAATTACTTATATTTTGCAGGAAAAACCAGCGGGATTAGCTCATGCGGTTAAAATCGCCCAACCATTTTTGGGAGATTCTCCGTTTATCATGTACTTAGGAGACAACTTAATTGAAAGTAAACTAAATCCGTTTTTAGAGACTTTTAACAACAACAAACTAGATGCTTTGATTATGCTGCGGCAGGTTTCCAATCCTACTGCTTTCGGTGTAGCGACAGTGGATGAAAAAGGGCGAGTATTGCAGCTAGTAGAAAAACCGAAAGTCCCCCCTTCTAATTTAGCATTAGTTGGGGTTTACTTTTTTGCTCCTACGATTCACGAGGCGATCGCCCAAATTCAACCATCGGCCCGTGGCGAACTAGAAATTACTGATGCCATTCAACAGCTCATTAATCAGCAAAAAAAAGTAGAAGCTTGCAATCTAGAAGGTTGGTGGTTGGATACGGGCAAAAAAGACGATTTGCTAAGTGCTAACCAAATTATCCTAGATAGCTGTATTGTAGCTTCGACAGAATTAAAAGTAGATGCAAAAAGTCAAATTATCGGGCGAGTACAAATTGGAAAAAGCAGTGAAATAGTTAACTGTACGGTACGGGGACCAGTGGTGATTGGGGAAAATTGCCACATTGAAAATTGCTTTATCGGACCTTACAGTAGTATTGCCGATCGAGTCACGATGATTGATGCGGATATCGAACACAGTGTCATCTTGGAAGGTGCTAAAATATCAGGAATCGAGCAACGAATTGTGGACAGCGTAATCGGCCAGCGAGCTCAATTAACTAATGCTCCTATCCGTCCGAAAGCGCTGAGGTTTATGATTGGGGATGACAGTCAAATCGAGTTGGTGTAAGTTTGGAGATTGCCAATATCGGAAGCAATCATGCGGTTTGACAAGAAATAAATGTTTTTGTGGGGTGGGCCCGAAAGCCCGCCCTGGAACAGGTTAAGATGGGTGTTCCCCAAGCATCGATACTAAGTTATCTAAAGGAGAGAAAAGTTTGCAGTCAGAAGAAATACCAACTCAACAAATAATCGATAAATTACGACAAACTTTGGAACCACGAATTGGTATTGTTGATTCGCCATTGTCTGTGACCGAAAAAAGTGCGATCGCCCTTGAGGAAGAAGATGAAGATATCGCTCTGTTAAAAACTGGTTTTGATATTTACAATATCCCAATTACCTCTTACCAAAGGAGGCTTGGTTCCGCAGTAATCGCCGTTAGAAAAATAGTCAGAAAATTGCTCAGACCTGTACTAGAAAGACAAGTAATTTACAATTTTGCCAATACCCGCGTCGTTCAAACATTGAGCAATCAATTGCAAAAATTGCAGGAGAATCAGCAAAGCCTAGAGAAAAAAATTCAATCTGAATTTAGCAACGAGTCTCCTGAAGTTAGAGCTAAACTTGAGATGCAACAAGCAGGGATCGAAGCACTGCAATCTGAAATAGAGCAAATAAAAGCTATACAGGAGCAGCATTCTGCTATGTTAGAAGAAATCAAGGTGAGATTGCTCAATACACCGCGATAAAATATCAAAAATGACCCCAAACAATTTTCCTTCCCTAAGTCTCCAAATTTAGTGGCGAGAGTAATCTAAGTTCTAAAATCTAAAATCTAAAAGCTAAAATTTGATGACGACACTACCAATATGCTCGCTAATTATAGTTAATTATAACGGTTTTCGCCAAACTAAAGATTGCTTAAAATCGCTACAAAAACTTGCGTATCCAGAAGAAAAACTCGATTTAATTTTAATAGATAACTGTTCTCAAGACGACTCTGTTGAATCTTTGCGAAAATGCTTTCCCAAAGTTCGTATTGTGGTAAATTCCGCCAACAACTTTGCTAAAGCTCTTAACTTGGGTATCAGCCAAGCTCAAGGACAGTACATCGCATTTCTAAATAACGATGCTACCCTGGAAAGTTCGTGGTTAGAAATTTTAGTTAAAAAACTAGAAACAAACCCCAAGGTTGGTGCTGCTAGTGGGAAATTGCTGTTCAAAGATGGGCGAATTAATAGTGTGGGAATTCAGCAATTACCTAATTTTTATTGGCGAGATGTGGGCTTTGGGGAGAAAGATGCAGGACAATATGATACAGAACGTACCGTAGAAGGTTTGTGTTGGGCTACGGTGCTATTTCGTAGGGAATGTCTCGAAGATGTGGGACTGATAGACGAAGATTTTGTGATGTATTTTGAGGATGTTGAGTTTGCGAAACGCTGTCAAAAGCGGGGTTGGGAAATGCTTTATACTCCCGATGCGATCGCACATCACGAATATCGAGGTTCAAGTCGGGGAAGTAAACTCACGGAGTATTTTTGTAACCGTAATCGTTTTTTGTATTTGGCAAAACACGAACCTTTGCAATTAGTTTCTGCTATTCATACTTCAGATTTTTTTACGAACAAACAGTATGATTTGTTGTTCGAGAGCATATTTGTGGCAATTAAAAAATTGCTAGAGTATCAGAAGCCGGAAATAGTGGAAACCGTGCTGTCGCAATTGTCGGAAAAGTTAGCGGTGATTTATAGTCGGCTGAAAGTCGATCGCATTTTGTCTCGCTTAGAGGTGGTTCGAGGCGATCGCCAAATGTCGATCGGGATTTACGATCACGGACTGCATTTTATTGGTGGGGGACAAAAATATGTAGCGACGATGGCTTCCCTGCTGCAAAATCAATTTAATATCACTTTTATTACTAACAAACCAGTAGCGATTTCAGATTTAGAATCCTGGTACGGAATCAACCTTTCAAAATGTCAAATAAAAGTTATTCCGTTGCAGTTTTACGAAAAGCGCGGAATGCAGTGTATTGATTCGAGCATGATTACCGATGACTTGGAAAATCCCTTTGATGAAATTGCCAAAGAAAGCAAAAACTATGATATTTTTGTGAACGCTAATCAACTGGAAAAAGTCAAACCATTGTCCCCAATTTCAGTATTTTTCTGCCATTTTCCCAATACTTTTCGCAACCGTCATTTTGCGGTTGATGACTACACGTTCATGATTGCTAACAGTCAATTTACTGTCAAATGGTTGGAGAAACGCTGGAATCTCAAACCCACTTTTTTACTGTATCCGCCCGTAGAAATGGCAACTTCTCAAGTGCCGAAACAAAACATTATTTTAGCTGTGGGACAGTGGGAAGCTGGGGGAACTAAAAAGCAAATTGAATTAATTAAAGCTTTTCACAGTTTGCGGGAAAATTATCCAGAACAACTGCAAGGATGGCGGCTAGTTTTGGTGGGAAGTAGTGTTCCTCGCAATCCTTATTTAAAGACTGTTCAGAATTTATTGAAGCAAGATTCGAGGGCGATCGAACTTAAGGTCAATGCTGACTTGGATGAGGTCAAATCGCTTTATGCTAAAGCCAGTATATTTTGGCACGGCTGCGGTTTGGGAGAAGTCAATCCCCAAAGATTTGAACATTTCGGGATGGCGACGGTGGAAGCAATGCAAAACCGTTGTGTTCCGATTGTTTTCAACGGTGGTGGACAACCGGAAATTGTGGAACATGGGCGATCGGGTTTTTTATTCAACACTGTGGAGGAACTGTGTCACCATTCCCATCAACTGATTGCTAATCCTGATTTGTTAGTAGAATTTCAAGGGTTTGCTGAACAACGTGGCGAATGTTTTAGCAGTGCATATTTCGAGGCAAAAGTCAAGCAATTTTTTGAGCTAATTCGCCAAGAATATGCTACAATTCCTCTGCCCAATCCAGGGTATGTTGCTCAAATGCTCGATGTCGATCGCGATCGATAAATTGCTCCGATGCGGGTTTTACCAACAATATTTAATGATGACAAACAAGTGATATAAACCAGCCCCCACACCGCCAATAACTTACACCAAATCTGACTTCTTTCCAACCATAAAAATCTACATTTTGATTCTTAGGCGGGTTTAGGAGATTATGGGTTTTCGGCAATTATGGTTGGTGAAACCCGCCCCTACAATATAGATAAATTGTCTTACCTAAAATCATGTCCAATTCACTGTTAATTAACTTGTCATTTTTAACTCCGCAACCAACGGGAATTGGCATCTATGCAGCAAATCTGTTTCCCCAACTTGAAAAGCTAGAACCAACCTTACTTAGTTCCCAACAGATTGAGGATTATACTTGCTATCAAATTCCCGGAAATCTCACCCCGGATAGCGGCAGCAAAGGACAGATAAACAGAATATTGTGGACTCAATTTAAATTACCTAAAATATACCAAAAATTGCACTCAAGCCTGATATTTTCTCCAATTCCCGAAGCACCGTTGTATTCAGGCTGCCGCTACATAGTCACAGTACACGATTTAATCCCTTTGCGATTTCCCCAAAAATTTTCGCGTTTGACAGCATATTTCCGCTACTATATACCCCAGGTTTTGCGACAAGCGGAACACATTATTTGCGATTCTCAAGCTACGGTGGAGGATGTGGCTCAATTTTATCAAATTCCGACTCAAAAAATGACGGCAATTCCCTTAGCTTGCGATCGCCTTAATTTTAGATATTTAGACTTACCAGTCAAAAATTATTTTCTGTATACAGGGAGACACGATCCTTATAAAAACCTGGAAAGGTTAATTGCGGCCTTTGCGAGTTTGGGCGATCGCGGAAATTACGAACTTTGGCTATCGGGGCCAAGCAATGCGTACACACCAAAATTGATAGCACAAGTTGCAGAATTAGGACTACAATCTGCCATCAAATTTTTGGGTTACGTGCCCTACGATCGATTACCCATACTAATGAATCAAGCAATCGCCCTAGTTTTCCCAACACTTTGGGAAGGATTCGGCTTACCAATTTTAGAAGCAATGGCTTGCGGCACTCCTGTAATTACATCCAACCTGTCATCAATGCCAGAAGTGAGCTCAGATGCGGCATTATTAGTAAATCCTTACAACATTGGAGAAATCGCCGCAGCCATGGAAGCCATAGCAACAGATTCAAAATTGCGATCGCACTTAAAGACTGCTAGTTTAGCTAGAGCAGAGCAATTTAGCTGGAACAAAACCGGAGAAGCCACTGCCAATATTTTACAAAAATACCTTTAAATCTTCTCTCTTAATCTCTTCCCTCTGCGCCCTCTGCGCCCTCTGCGGTAAAAAAAATCTTACAACAATATTTGTAGTAGCGGGTTTCACCAATAATCTGGAATTCCCACAAACAATTCATATAAACCCGCCCCCACCCAACACACAATCCAAATACTGTGTGGGGGCGGGTTTATCTAGATTGTTTGTATTCATCAAATATTCCTCGTAAAACCCGCCCCTACAGGAATTATGGTTAATTAAATCGAATATATTATCCCATGCCAAATACCCAATCCAACTTACTAATCAACCTCTCCTTCCTAATTTCCAAACCAACAGGCTTAGCAATCTACGCCAAAAACCTCTTTCCCCACCTAAAATCCCTCAACCCAACATTACTAAGCGCCACCGAAATACCCAATTATAAATGCTATAAAATCCCATCAAACTTAACTCCCGAACAAGGAACCAAAGGACACATCAACCGATTGCTGTGGACACAAACCCAGCTTCCCAAAATTTACAAACAGTTAAAATCAAACTTAATATTTTCGCCAATTCCCGAAGCTCCGGTATTTGCAGGTTGTCGCTATATAATTACAGTACACGATTTAATTGCACTCCGATTTCCCCGCCGTTTCGATCCGCTCACACCCTACCACCGCTACTATATTCCCCAAGTGCTGCGACAGGCTCAACACGTTATTTGCGATTCGGAAGCAACGGCTAAAGATATTGCTGAATTTTGTAAAATTCCGAGGGATTTAATTACGTCAATTTTCCCTGGATATGATAACAGTTTTTTCCGCTTTTTAGACTTACCAACCAGCAATTATTTTCTTTATATTGGTCGCCATAATCCTTATAAAAATTTGCAACGAGTGGTAGCAGGATTTGCCGCTTTACCCAGTAGTTGTGAGTATGAGTTGTGGATAGCTGGATCGGAAGATAAACGCTATACGCCACTGCTGAAAGCGCAGGTGCAAGAATTGGGATTGGTCGATCGCGTCAAATTCTTAGACTACATTCCCCCTGGTGATTTACCGAAAGTCATCAATCAGGCGATCGCCCTAGTTTTTCCTAGTCTTTGGGAAGGATTCGGCCTCCCGGTGCTCGAAGGAATGGCTTGTGGCACTCCTGTCATCACATCTAACCTGTCTTCAATGCCAGAGGTAGGGGGGGATGCAGTGTTGTTAGTTAATCCTTACAGCGTGGAGGAAATTACCGCTGCTATGCACCAGCTTGTAACGGATGTTGGAGTGCGATCGAACTTACGGGAACTAGGTTTGGCGAGAGCAAAACAATTTAGCTGGGAAAAAACTGGTGAGGAAACTGCTGCTATTCTCGATCGCTACATTTAAGGAACGAAGGTCAGAAAGAGGGGGATAAGGGAAGAAGAGGGAGAGACAGTTATCAATTCCTGATGACCTCTGCCCAATTCCCCATTCCCAATTCCCCATCTCCTGACAGCGTGACTTAGGGACTGTAGCCCCCTTTTACTTGTTGATACCCAACTGATCGCCACGCTTGTACTGCTGATAAGCAGCAAAAAATAGCCCCGACAGAGTAACAAAGATGAGGCCGAGAACAATACCTGAAAGCAACGGTTCTACCATGAGAGCTCCTTATCGTTAAGATTTAACAACCTATTTTTAATATTACCAGCACTTACACAGATGAATTTTCGCAAAACAACGATAACAGCGGTCTGAGATCTTGATCTCCCCGCGAGGAAGGATTAAGCTATGTTATGAGAAATAAATTTTCTTGTAGATACTTTTTTTAATAGAACTCCTTTGAATAACCAAATTGCCAAAAATGAAACTGAAAACCCGATCGAGCGAATTGGCATATTTGTGCTAGCGTTCTTACTTGCGATCGTGTTATCAAGCTTAGCAATACGCCACTTTCAAGCGGTCGATCCCTACGTCAGCAGCGTACTATCATTGACTGGAGACCCCATTCAGGGTGCCGCCATCTTTCAAATGAACTGTGCCGGGTGTCACATATCCCTGTCCGACAGTCAAGTGGGGCCAAACTTACATTTAGTATCCGAGCGCAAATCCGAATTCGATTTAATCCGCCAAGTCACCAGCGGACAAACCCCCCCCATGCCACAATTCCAGCCAAGTCCCCAAGAAATGGCCGACTTGCTCATATATCTGGAACAAATGTGAACCAGAAAGCAAAGTCAGACTCACCCCAGGGCTGTTTCATTCTCTTGTAGGGGCGGTGCCAAGAGTGCCCGCCCCAATCTCACCAAACACATACAAAATCGTGGATGAGGAGGGTAGGCACGCACCATCCACTACCCCTACAAAACGATGATTTGTTTGAGAATGAAACAGCCCTGGGACTCACCCCCAGAGAGGGGCGAGGGGTGGCTCCCCTCCTGGGAGGGGCGAGAAGTGATATCAATTCCGGTTGTATCGGAATGATTTAACCGCGAAGGCGCGAAGGACGCGAAGGAAGAGAAGAGAGAGTTTAATACAGGACGATGAAAAGAGGATTTGG
>NZ_JAHRFC010000056.1:13262-31653 GCF_020883015.1 Microcoleus sp. CAWBG640 | reverse complement strand
CTCAAACAACTGGCTCAATCTGACGAGAATTCGGCTGTGCGAAGTGCAGCAGTCCAAGAATTAGCACGGGGGTGGAAAGATGACCCGGAAACCTTACCTTGGCTCAAACAACTGGCTCAATCTGACGAGAATTCGGCTGTGCGAAGTGAAGCCGTCCAAGAATTAGCACGGGAGTGGAAAAATGACCCGGAAACATTTGAATTATTGTGTGATATTGCTATCAACGATCCTTTTGAACGTGAGTATGAATGGGAAGACAACCCCCGAGAAACAGCACTTAAAATCGCGCTCAAGCAATATCCCGATCGCCCAAAAACATTAGACATACTGCGCGATCGATTTGTCAACGATCCAGATGAACAAGTCCGCCAATTTGCCCAGAAACAATTGGCAAAATTAGACAAGCTGTGATATAAACAAAAAAAGGAGAAATAAGTTATGACTGTAGCCACTAAAATCCCCCAAGCTTATGCAGAAATAGTTGAGTTTTTTGCTGCTGGCGCTACTCCCGAAAGCATTCTCAACTTTCAACTATCCGAAGACGCAAAAGAGCATATCGCCGACCTAATTTACGCACACAACAACCAAGATTTGACCACCGATGAAAAAACCGAATTAGACAACTTTCTAGTTATAGAACATCTGTTGAGGTTAATCAAAGCAGTCGCTCACAAACACGTCGTCAAAGAGTAATTTTTTTATGTCTCGTCCTTACATTAGCGTCGAACTTAGGCGTTTAGTTGCTCTCCGTGCCGATCGCATTTGCGAATACTGCCTCATTCCAGAAGCAGAGAGTTCCGGCTGTCAAGTTGACCATATCATCAGCGTCAAACATGGTGGAGAAACAACAGCCGATAACCTCGCCTATGCTTGTATTTTCTGCAACTTACAGAAAGGAACAGATTTAGGCTCAATTGTTTGGCGGACTGGAGAATTGGTGCGTTTTTTCAACCCGCGCAGAGATTTTTGGGGAGAACATTTTCGCTTAGATGAAGCTGCAATTCAACCAAAAACAGATATTGGAGAAGTGACGGCAAGAATTCTAGAATTTAATCATAATGAGCGGATTAGAGAGCGACAAATTTTGATAGAAGTTGGTGCATATCCGTCACCAGCCGCGCAACAACGGATGACCCAGTGAATCAATAAATATCACCCAATCTAGTATAATTAAGATTCGGATAGTTCTCGGAGACAACCACTATGCAAGTCACGACCGAACAAATTATTTATCCATCCAGCGACGGTCAACCAATGGCAGAAAGCACAATTCAATACAAATTAATTGTCAAAATCAAAGAAGGCTGCGAATCGCTGTTCAAAAATGACCCAAACGTCTTTATAGCAGCCGATTTACTCTGGTATCCAGTTCAAGGTAGACCAGACATTTCTCAAGCACCGGATACAATGGTAATATTTGGTAGACCAAAGGGCGATCGGCCTTCCTATATGCAATTTCAAGAAGAGAATATTGCTCCCCAAGTCGTATTTGAGATTCGCTCTCATAACGATCGCCAAATCAAGATGTACAAAAAACTTGCGTTTTACAATCGCTATGGAGTCGAGGAATATTACCTTTACGATCCAGAAAACAACGATTTGAGTGGTTGGCAAAGAATTGAAGGAAACTTAGAAATAATTGAGCCGATGGAGGGCTGGATTAGTCCTAGATTGGGAGTAAGATTTGAGTTGGGCGAAGATGGGCTAGAAATTTATCGGCCAGATGGACAAAGGTTTCTTTCTTATGCGGAATTGGAGGAACAGGGTGAATTAAACCGCCAGCGTGCTGAACAAGAATCTCAAAGAGCCGAACAAGAAGCTCAAAGAGCTGAACAAGAATCTCAAAGAGCCGAACAAGAAGCTCAAAGAGCCGAACGTTTGGCCGCAAAATTGCGCGAATTGAACATAGATCCCGATCGCATTTAAGCCACAAATTGTTTAATAGAACTCTTGCAAAAATCCAAAGCACCCCACCCCAACCCGGACCTTACTAAGGTCCGGGAGCAAGATTGTTCTTGTTTCCCCCCTTAATAAGGGGGGACTAAGGGGGGTAAATTTGACTTTTGCAAGAGGTTTAATTTAGGACTTACTCACCAACACCAAAAAAAACCAGGTTTTTATTGTTTCCGCGCGCTCTAACGAATTATTACGTCAAAAAACCCGGTTTTTGACTACCCCTGCGTAAGTCCCGCAACCGTCCAAACATCGCCCTTCCACCCCCGAAAACCGCTCAGAAGTGTTAAGTTAGTAGTTAGTTGTGTCGATCGCACAGAAAAAAAGATGCCTGAACTACAAATCGAGACCCAGCAAGAACTAAACGAGGCAGTCCTCTCAAAACCCGTGATTGTCGGTCTCGAAGATATCACAAAAGTTTATGGGGTTGGCGACTTAGAAGTTCGCGCCTTAAACGGTGTCAGCTTGACGGTGAGACAGGGAGAATATTGTGCGATTATGGGCGCATCGGGTTCTGGTAAATCTACAGCTATGAATATTATCGGTTGTCTCGATCGACCTACGAGCGGCAGTTACTACCTAGACGGCGTAGATGTGGCCCAAATGCCCGAATCAGACTTGGCCGGAATTCGGAATTTAAAATTAGGTTTTGTCTTCCAGCAATTTCACCTGTTGTCTCAGTTAACAGCATTAGAAAATGTCATGTTACCGATGGTTTATGCCGGTGTTCCCTCAGCGGAAAGACGGGACCGCGCTGTAGAGGCTTTAACGAAGGTAGGCTTGCAAAGTCGGCTGCAAAATAAACCAAATCAACTCTCAGGAGGACAGCAGCAACGAGTCGCGATCGCCCGCGCCATAGTCAATCGTCCTGTATTATTACTTGCAGATGAACCGACTGGTGCATTGGATACGAAAACTACTCAAGAAGTAATGGATATTTTTACAGAATTTAATGAAGCCGGAATGACTGTTGTGATGGTAACTCACGAACCGGAAGTGGCGCGCCAAACTCGGCGAGTAGTCTGGTTCCGCGATGGTCAAGTAATTCACAATAACCTAAACCCTGAAGAACTTTCACACGCGGTATTTTAAAGTTTTGTGATTAGTTACAGCGGTTCCCGCTGCAAGAGCGACACACAAACATGAATCCTCAACATTTAATAAATTGGTTTGTTATATGGTTGACCGTTGCATGGTCATGATTTAACCACAGAGAGCACAGAGAACACAGAGAACTCGGAGAGAAATGAATAATTCCGATGAAAATAGGAATTGATATTAATTGCTCCTCGAAGCATCCCGATTTGGGAAACACGCCTAGAGGGGCGAAGCATTCGCGTTGAAAATCTGTGATATATCTATAGGATATGGGCGCGAATGCTTCTCCCCTACAAAAATGCGATGGACTCCGCTTTTGTACCTCATAATACCAATTTCATAAAGTAGTGCTACATATCTACCCCCCCCCAACCCCCCCTTACTAAGGGGGGGCTTTGAACTACATCTGTAGTAGGACTTTATGACAATGGTATGACAGCAGGAACCGCTGTAGTTGCGTGCGTTCGGTTAGTTATTATTAGTTATCTGTTACAAATAACAAATAACTAATGAAAAGCGGTGGGAAAAGCTGTCCAAACTCGATCGACAAAATCCCTAAGTTGCCGAGAAGCAATCACCCCATCGTTTTTTTCAGAATCCAGAGAGTGCAACTGACTCAATAGCGAAATCACTTCCGTATCTAAAGCAGCCCGAAACAAATTCAAAGGCCAAAGCAAATCCGAACCATCCCGCAAATCCAACAAACTGTATTCTGGGGAAAGGCGATCGCCCAAATCCTGTTTTGACAAGAATACAACTAACATTAAAGGGCGCACCCAACAAACTTGACGCGCCTCAACCACCTGAATTACTTCCGAATGCAGACACGCATCTCCACACTCTAAACTGACAATTTGACCAGGCTTAAAGTTCAAACCAAAACCCATTGATTCTGACCTACCCAACATGATGAAAATTGACAAATAACAAATAATAAGTAACCACTAACTACTTTTATCCAGATTTTTGAGAGCCATTTCCAAATCAGCCGTCAACAATCGCGCCTCTTTTTTGGTGCTAGCCGATTGAGCATAATCCATCACCGAAATTGGAGAACCGATGGCAATTTTCACCTCAGAACCCCATCGAGGAACGCGGGGGCGGTAGCGAATACTCATGGGTACAATTTTTACCCCCAAACCGGGTGTGCTCGACTCCGCTTGAATTGCCAAACGAGCCAATCCAGGCTTAATCGGGTGAACTTCACCATCCTGAAAAATCCCGCCTTCGGGAAAAATGACCAACATTTCCTTGGCAATGAGCAATTCTACCCCATAACGCAGACTGCTAATGGCGGGATGCCGGATATCCACAGCAAAACCTCCCAAATGCCTGATGAACCACCCTTGCAGTCCTTTCACTTCATCGGCTGTTACCATAAAGCGCAAATCTCGTCCAGTCACTTTTTGTCCTGTGGAATAGGGCATCATCAGAGCATCCCAGCGGGAACGGTGCGTCGGTGCTAAAATTACAGGCCCGTCCTTGGGCAAGTTTTCCTGTCCTGCGATGTGTATCTTGCCAAAATAAGACGGCAGGACAACATAGTGACCTAACGGATACAGCAAGGAAGTTAACCAAGGAGAAACGCGAGATGTATTAGATGCTACCTTGGCAGGCATTGGTTTCACTTTTTGATGAGGTACTGGAATTAAGGGCGATGGTGGCTTTATGGCTCATACCAATTAAGCTGTTTTATGGAGTTTTCAAGTCTAAACATAAGTTGTTTAGTACATCTTGCGTCTTTTGAGCGGGACACTTTGGCTATTGGCATTTTGCTGATTGGGCGATCGGACACTTAAGGATCTATTATTTCAGTTAATTACACAAGTAAAATTTTTACAGTTTAAATTTTCCTGCGGGATTCAAACCAAGACAGCAACTGCTGACGACAAACAGACTCCATAATCCCGCCGAGCACTTCTAGGCGATGGCAAGAATAGGCGCTATCGGGAATATTCCCCGCAGTCCGAATCGTACCAGTTTTTGGGTCATCGGCTCCATAGACCAACAAACCGAGCCGAGCCTGTACAATAGCACCAGCGCACATGGGGCAAGGCTCCAGCGTGACATAAAGAGTGCATTGATGGAGATGCCAATCTTGCAAAACTTGCCCAGCCGCCCGCAGAGCCAAAATTTCTGCATGAGCTGTGGGATCGCAGTCTCGCTCTCGCCGATTTTGCGCTTGTGCAATCAACTTACCACTACCATCAACGATCACAGCACCTACGGGGACTTCACCGGCATCGCCTGCGGCAAGGGCGAGTTCCACAGCTCTACTCATCCACCGCCTGTGAATGGAATAATTACGATCGCCAATCAATAAAGGTTGTGTTTGGGAATTCACAGTATTGCACAATAGGATTTGAATGTGAGAGTAATATTATACCTAGATAAATCCAAACACTTAAAGACTGAAAATGTCTCAGACAACCCCAGTTATGGAATATTGGGTCAGGCACAAGTATCCTAGGGAATTAACTAAGCTTGGTGGGGAAATTTAGGGGATAGTTACGTAACTAGAAACACTTAAAATAAACAAAGCAAAGTTACAGCAAAACTCGATCGGGAATAATTGAAAATTATGGAAACCACTGTCATTAGCGCTGAAGTCATTGATTTGTTGTCCCGCATCAGCCGACAAAAGCTCCGTGAAGCAGATGTCACTGGGCTCATCGTGTTCCTGGCCGCTCTAATTTCGATTCTGCGGGGAGTGATGATTATTGACAAGACCATCGCCCTGGAAGAAGAAGAAAGGTTGCAAAAAACTCTAAAAGTGTTTGCTAGCAGCGATCGCGATCGAGTAGAACTGATTCAGCGGATTGTCACGGGCATCTCAAAACAGCAAGTATATTTCAATCCCACAGAACTGCTAACCCTGACAGCATTGTTTTCCGATTCCGAAAAGCTTTTACTCATCTGCTTCGGCTACGAAATGTCAGCAGCAGACGGACGCATCGACCTCCGGGAGCAAATGTACCTAACGGCCACGGGACAGCGACTGGGCATCGACCCCAGACATATTGCCACCATAGATGCTTTATTTACCAAAGAAGGAACTGTAGACCCCGAAGCTTTTGCGGAAGTCAAAGAACTACTGTCTCCGATCGAATTCCAGTCACGGGAACCAGTGTTTGCGGCTTCAGCAAAGCACTTGCTTTCTCTTTTAGAGCACCAATAATTACCGGCATAGGGACTAAAATGTCAGCGTTGGCAGTTACCGGAGAAAGCAAATGGAATATAATTAAAGGTTTGAGGAAGTAAGTTTTAAGTGTCCGAGATGTCATTCTTGTCCGCTTTATGTCAATCTTATGTAGCAGTAATTAAAAGCGTCCTACTTACCTATGGAAATTGAATGGCAAAGCGTCAAAACCTACTCCGATATTATCTATCAAAAAACTAAAGGGATCGCCAAAATTACCATCAATCGACCCCACAAGCGCAATGCTTTTCGTCCCAAAACCGTCTCTGAACTGTGCGATGCCTTTATAGACGCGCGGGAAGACACGACTATCGGGGTGGTTCTGTTGACTGGTGCAGGGCCACACACGGACGGAAAATACGCATTTTGTGCGGGTGGGGATCAAAGCGTGCGGGGTAAAGCCGGGTATGTAGATGAAGGTGGCATTCCCCGCTTAAACGTGCTGGAATTGCAAAAATTGATTCGATCGATGCCCAAGGTGGTAATTGCCCTAGTAGCAGGTTACGCGATCGGCGGTGGTCACGTTCTGCACTTAATTTGCGATTTAACCATCGCTGCGGAGAATGCAATTTTCGGACAAACTGGCCCAAAAGTGGGCAGTTTCGACGGAGGCTTCGGGGCTAGCTATCTCGCCAGAATTGTGGGACAAAAAAAAGCGCGAGAAATTTGGTTTTTGTGTCGCCAGTACAGCGCACAGCAGGCCTTAGAAATGGGTTTAGTCAACTGTGTTGTCCCCGTAGAACAACTCGAAGCAGAAGGGATTCAGTGGGCTTCGGAAATTTTAGACAAAAGTCCGATCGCCATTCGCTGTCTGAAATCAGCATTTAATGCCGACTGTGACGGTCAAGCAGGGCTGCAAGAACTAGCAGGAAATGCGACTTTACTATATTATATGAGCGAAGAAGGAGCCGAAGGCAAACAAGCGTTTTTAGAAAAGCGAGAACCGGATTTTAGTCAGTATCCTTGGCTACCTTAATTCCAGTGAAAACAAGTTTTTTATGGGCTGATGTCAAAGATATTTCTGATTGACGATCCGTAGCTGGAATTAAAGGAGTTCGATGCCGTTGTTAGCAGTTTAGTTGTGCTGCTGCGGGCCAACTAAACTGAAACGGTGGGAACTGATTTTTCGGTGAAGGTTGTCTCTGTTAACTGACAAGTGTGGCGATCGGCAGCAGGGAGGGCTGGCGAGGGAAAAGCCACCATCGGCTCATGCCATAGTGAAAGTTCTTCGATATTTTCCCAAGCAGACCCAAATGGTGAAACCGCCAAAGAACAAGCTTTCCACTGACCTTGAACCGAAACGCTGAGCTGCTGACAAAGACCACCCCGTCTTCCTTCTGGCAGATAGTGGCGGCAGTGACGGCAAGCTGAAGTTAAGGGAGTTTTCATAAAAGTTCTTGGGTTTCTCATTTTCATCTCTAATTCTCCTTTGTTGAGCTAGGAGGTCTTAGAGCATCCCAGCCCTTATCCTGTCTGCTGTTTAGCGATCCCCGAACTATAATTGAATTTTATAATTTATTTATAATTTTGTTATATATAGAAACAATAGATTTAGTAGTGCCTCATCTTAGATTTAAAAAAGCTGTAAAAAAGTTAATAAACCAACAGGGATCAAGATAAAGCACAAATGGGGAACAAAAAGTAGATTTTATAAATCACCATCGATACCATATTTTTTGTTTTCGTACTTTATGGCCTTCTAGTTATTTTGTCTGTAGTGTTGGTAACGTCTGTCAGAAAATATATTGAAGGGCAAAAAGGCAAATAGTATAGAATACGGGCAGCTATCAGGCTGCAACTGCGTTTTATCCCCGGCTTGAAAGACTGGGGTTCTCAGGCGACGCGCTATGGCGGTATCACCCTTGATGACGGGTAATTGACAACATTAAAATTAATTCAGAGGCGGCAGGAGTTTTACTAATGAGTAAGCGTTCTTCGGTGGAATCCCCAAATCATCAATCATCTTCAACCCCCATCAATCCTGCTTTACAAGCAGCCCTGGGGTGCTTGGATGTAAACCTGGAAACAGAACTAACAATATATAGACGACACAGGCGACGAGCCGAACAGTGGGTGTCGCCATCCGTGCGTCCCGGTACCAAGACAGAAACAGCCAACCAACAGCCTGGTCAAAACCAGCCACTAACGGCTGCGGAGCCAACCCAGCAATCACTCTCGATACCCCTATCCCTTGGGGGTAGCCCTGGTGAGCCCCCAAGAACAACTAATGCGGGCGGGAGCCAACCTATAAAACAATTTATCAGTACCCCACCACCAAACAAATATCTCGAATCTAGCGAAAAACTGATCGAAAGTTTGGACTCACCAACAGCCGAGGCAACCGAGGAAAGAAGTTTAGCAGCCAGTCTGTTGACTCCCTTGGGACTAAGTTCAATGCTGCTGTTTTTGCTATCCTGTACAGCCTTGGGCTACGCAGTCTTTTACCCATCAAGTCTAGCTAAAATGGTAGGTCTCAACCGTTTGGTGGGAAGCAACACACCCTCGGAGACCCAAAGTAGCGCTAGTAAAGTAACTGATACCGGAAGCAAGGAACTGCCAAAAGCTCCCAATCTGGTTTCCAAGGAATTTGTCGAGCTAGACTTAAGTACCCTGAGCAATGTCAAGCCCACCCCTAGCCCCATTGCTTCCCCCTCGCCCAAAGCCTCAATCCCGCCGACTCCAGCAGCAGTTAGCGACTCCAGCGGGGCTGTCCCCATCCCGACAGAAGACGGCAACCCACCAACAATTAGGGAAAAAGGACTGAACAATCTCAGTACAGCGTTGCTTCCGAGTCCGACTAATGTGGCACAAACAGTCCCAACATTGCCAACACTGCCTCCAACGCCTTCCCCATTGGCCTCGAATTCAGCAACTCCTGCGGCTGCATCCCGTGCTGTGCCATCGGCAGCCCCCGCAGCCACACTGGGAAGCCCTGCACGGGCTAGCGACGGTTTTTATTACGTGGTTGTCGATTACACCGATGCCAAGTCCCTAGAGCAAGCCAGAATTGCAGTGCCAGATGCCTACGTGCGGAAATTTTCAAAGGGTGTCAAGATCCAAATGGGAGCGTTGAACGATGCGGCCTCAGCACAACTTTTGGTGAAAGAACTGCAAGCAAAAGGGGTGAAGCCGCAATACTATCAGCCTTAAATTAGTCAGCGGGAATTAAAAATTTAAAAATTAAAAGAGAGCATAATTTAAAAGTTTTCATTTTTAATTTTTAGTTCTTAATTCCTATTCATAAAATCTCGAATTGAAAATTTGGAGAAAGGCAAAATGGGATTATTCGATCGCCTTTGGCGAGTAATTCGAGCCAACATTAACAGTTTAGTGGGAGCAGCAGAAGATCCAGAGAAGATTTTGGAACAGGCGACCATTGATATGCAGGAAGATTTAGTGCAGCTCAGACAAGCTGTGGCTGGGGCAATTGCTGCTCAAAAACGCACGGAACGGCAGTATTCCCAAGCGGAGTCCACCGCCACAGAATGGTATCAACGTGCACAGTTAGCTTTGCAAAAAAACGAGGAAAATTTAGCACGGGAAGCCCTGACTCGCAAGAAATTCTATCAAGAAACCGCAATCACGATGAAAGCTAGTCTGGAACAGCAGAATGTTGTGGTCACTAAACTTAAAGAAAATATGCGGGCTCTGGAAAGTAAAATTTCCGAGGCCAAATCGAAAAAAGATATGTACATTGCCAGAGCTCGATCGGCCGCCGCCTCGGAAAGACTAGACAAAATGATGGGTAATCTCAATGCAGGTAGTGGTTTGAGCGCCTTTGAACGGATGGAAGAGAAAGTTATGCAGCTAGAAGCTCGCTCTGAGGCGATCGCAGAACTCGGCACCAACGACTTAGAAAAGAAGTTTCTGGCTCTCGAAAGTGGGGGCGATGTCGATGCACAGTTGGCGGCCATGAAAGCGCAAATGCTTCCGGGCAACAATACGCCTAAGTTACCATCGGGGGAGCCACCCACATCCTGAATGTGAAGCCTGGAGCGTCCTAGTTGAGACTGCTGTGGCAGTAGCTACAGATAGCCCGAAGCGAGTTGGGGAATTCCCGGATCAAAGCTAAACTCAGTAGATAGAGCTGGCAAAGCTTGGCTACATCAATTACGAAGATCCCTTTAAACTAGATTAATATGTTTGCAAAAATTGCCCAAGGCTAGATCATCGCACTAAAAATCTGACCAACCGAATTTCAAAACCGCAGGCTAGTGTCTAAAGCCTGCTTTCCGTTTACTTCGTACACCTCACCAAGGAAAAATAGGATTATGGGATTATTCGATCGCATTAGCCGAGTCGTCAGAGCCAATCTTAACGACATAGTGAACAAAGCTGAAGACCCGGAAAAGATTTTAGAACAGTCTGTGACGGATATGCAGGAAGACCTGGTGCAGTTGCGTCAAGCCGTGGCCGCGGCGATCGCCACTCAAAAGCGCACCCAGACTCAGTACAATCAAGCTGAGTCCCAGTCGAACCAATGGCAGCAGCGGGCTCAGCTTGCTCTGCAAAAAGGTGACGAGGCGTTGGCGCGCGAAGCACTGGTACGCAAAAAGTCTCATGCTGAAACGGCGGCTACTCTAAAAGCTAGCCTAGAACAGCAATCGACTCAGGTGGAAAGTCTCAGACGCAACTTGATCGGTTTGGAGAGCAAGATTTCAGAAGCTAAGACAAAGAAGGATATGCTCAAGGCGAGAATATCCGCTGCGAAAGCTCAAGAACAACTCAACAACACCATTGGCTCTCTCAATACTGGCAGTTCCATGGCCGCGTTCGATCGCATGGAAGAAAAAGTTTTGCAGATTGAAGCTCGCGCGGGGGCGTCAGCAGAACTAGCCGCCGGTGGTAGCAATTTGGAAGAACAGTTCCGCTTGCTCGAAAGTGGCGGGGGTGTCGATGACGAGTTGGCGCAAATGAAAGCCCAACTTGCTGGAAGTTCTGTATCTCAACCTCAATTACCAGCATCGGGTAAAACTGCTGCTAATAATAGCTCTGAATCGATTCCGGTGATTGACGCTGAGTTGGAAGAATTGCGATCGCAGCTCAATAAAATGTAATCTCGATCCAAACTCACCGATTTCTCTGATGGTGCGATCGAGCGCTCCGTCTCTCTAAAGCAAATAGCTTGTGGAGGTCGGAGCTTTTTGATTGGCGATCGGCTACAGCCGGAATAAATCTTACCGAAACATGACAATTTAGCTATATAGTAGTAAGTATCATTTAGCACTAATTATTTAAGTGCCAAACAAAATTTTAAGTAACCATTTAAAAATAAAATTATGTCTAAGGTGCAGTTGTTAGTTCTCAGTTCTGTTGCTTCTGGTTTTGGGCTTTGTTCAAGCATTTTTGCCCTATTCACCATGATTTATGGACTTTCACTGATGTCTTTTTTTGTCTTTATTTTAACCTTGGCATTTTGTGCGGCCAATATTTTTTTTGCCTTGCATTATTATACATTCATTGCTAAGCAGTTGAGTGCCAAAAACAGAGGCAAATCTAGAAGCCTCGGCGGTTGATATCAATTCCGGTTGTATCGTAATGATTTAACCGCGAAGGCGCAAAGCACGCGAAGGAAGAGAAGAGAGAAATAATAATTCCGATGTCAACGGATTTGATATGAAACCACAGCTAAAAAAAGGAGTTCAGCCTGCAATGTCTCATAAATATAGCCTTTCTCAGAAAGATGAGGTACGACTGGGCATAGGGCATGGGGCATGGGGCATGGGGCATAGGGCATAGGGTTCCGTGGGCATACCTCACTTTTTTGAGAACCGCTATATAGCATAAAAGAAATCACAATTTAGGCAAAATCCATTCCACCGCCACCGCTAAATTTTCGGCAACAAAATCCGGTTTAGTATGATGCTGATATTCCCCATTCAACACACTTTCACCGTAACCAGTCTGCACCAAAATACCAGTACAACCAGCATTATGAGCCATATCTACATCTGTAGCTTTATCCCCCACCATAAAACTATTTCGCAAATCTAAATCCTGTTCCCAAGCAGCGGCTACCAGCATACCTGTATTAGGTTTGCGCCAAGTTGTATACCGCGTAAATTCTGGGTGAGTTCCCCCTTCTGCTTCACTCAAATAAGGGCAATAATAAAGAGCATCTAATTTGGCTCCGGCTGCTTGGTCTAATAGCTGACAGAGCCGTTCGTGCAAAGCTTCTACGTGGCTAACCGGATAATATCCCCTGGCGGGGCCCGATTGATTAGAAACTAGACAGCAAAATATTTGTTTGTCATTTAATTTGCGTACAGCTTGGGCTACTCCGGGAATTAAATGCAAATCTTCTACTTTGTGGATGTAGCCTGCTTCGATATTTAACACACCATCTCTGTCTAGAAATACTGCTCGTTTCATGGTTATTTACTAAGGATTGCTATTTTTTTTAAATCAGTCCTGGACCCATGGGGAGTCATATCAAATCCTCTCTTCATCGTCCTGTATTAATCTCTCCCTCTTCTCTTCCTTCGCGTCATGAGCGCCTTCGCGGTTAAATCATTCCGATACAACGGGGTTTTTTGTGTCCAGGACTATAATCAAAGATCACCATACCACTTGACAAATTCTAAGAAATATCGTACTCTAATAGTACGGACACTAACCAATAAGCCAATGGTTACTACATACACAGTCGATCGCACCCATCTAGCTCAGTGGCACGAAGTTCTCGCCCCCCACAGCATCGGCTATCGGCTCAAACTGCTGGGACAGTTAGGTACTCGCAGGCTGCAAGAGGCACTGGAACCCTTTGGATTGACACCTTTTCACTGGCTGGTACTATGTTGCTTGTGGCAAGAAGATGGTTTAGCAACTTCCAGCATTGGGGACAAACTGCAACAGGTAGGCGGTACCCTCACAGGTGTAATCGATCGCATGGAAGAAAGAGATTTAGTCCGTCGGGAGAGAGACACCCGCGATCGCCGGATTTGGCGAATTTGGCTAACGGATGCAGGTAGGGAAATGCAAGAAGTGCTGCCACCAGTGGTAGCTGAGGTTCGAGAGCAGTCTATGACTGGAATTTCCCAGGCCGATCGAGAACGCTTCTCAGAGCTGATCGATATCGCGATCGCCAATCTTTCCTAAACTGACAAATCATTCTCCCGGAGGTCGCGCAGCACCATCTACCTCTACTAAATTAAACATAACCGAAAAATACTACGCACTCTTAAAAACAGTAGTCTTAACAAATAAATACTACGCACTCTAACCAAACGGCATCTTATTAAAATTTCAGGAGCCAACTACCATGAAAACCACCAAGGAAACCAACCCAGCAGAATTCAACGGCAACGGCAAAGGCAAAGCAGTGGGGCTCTTAGAGCAGCCCATGGACGACACCATAGCCAAAAGCCTACCAATCATCCCCGCGCCAGAGACACAAATCAGCGCCCCCAGCGATGTCAAAACAGGCGCAGAAACAGAACTCCAAGCACCCCTACCAGCCCCTACAACACCCAAGAAAAAGTCCAAGAAACCACTGATATTCGCACTATTGGGGGTAGGTGCGATCGCCGCGGGCAGCTTCGGCTACAACTACTGGCAATACGCCTCCATCCACCAAGAAACCGAAAACGCCACAGTTGCCGGACACATCCACCAAATCAGCAGCCGGATCAACGGTACTGTCGGCGAAGTCTTGGTACAAGACAACCAACAAGTAAAACCTGGACAACTGCTAATCAAACTAGATCCCCGCGACTACCAAGTTAAAGTCCAACAAGCTCAAGCAGCCTTAGAAAACGCTCGCCGTCAAGCAGAAGCAGCCCAAGCCAATATTTCCCTAGCCTCGCAAACCAGCCAAGGCAAAACCGCCCAAGCCCAGGGAGATATCAGCGGTGCAAACGCGGCCATTTCCACCGCCCAAGCAGCCCTGAGAGAAGCACAGCAAGGCGTGCCGGCAGCAGAAGCCTCCTTCGCTGAAGCCCAGGCGGGAATTCCCGCAGCTATGGCTAAAGTCGCCCAAGCCGAAGCGGGTATTCCCCAAGCAAGGGCGAAAGTCACCGAAGCTGAAGCCGGAATTTCCCAAGCTCAAGCACAGCTAGCCCAAGCCCAGGCTAATCTGGTGAAAACGCAAGCTGATTATAAACGATATCAAGATTTGCAGTCTGAAGGTGCGATCGCCCGCCAGCAGCTAGATTCCGCCACAGCAGCCTACGATGTAGCTGTCGGCCAAACTACCGCAGCTCAACAAGGAGTTGCCCAAGCCAGAGCGCGTTTAGCCCAAGCCAAGGAAGGCGTCACCGCAGCAATCGCGGCAGTAGCCCAAGCCCAAGAAGGCGTAAAACAAGCTCAAGCCCAAGTAGCGCGGGCCCAAGTTGGTATCGCCAGTGCTCAAGCCAAAGTCGCGGTAGCCCAAGAAGGTATCACTAGCGCCCAAGCCAAACTTGCGACATCCAAGGGTGGATTGCAACAGGCTGAAGCGACGGGAGAACAAACTAAAGTTAGTCGATCGCAGTATGATGCAGCTAAGGCGGCGATCGCCCAATCGGAAGCTGCGGTGAAAGACGCTCAACTGCAACTTTCCTATGTGAATATCAGCGCACCAGCCGCCGGACAAATCGGCCGCAAGTCGGTGGAAGTGGGGCAACGGGTGCAGCCGGGAACGCCTTTAATGGCGATCGTCAGTAATGATTTGTGGGTAGTTGCTAACTTCAAGGAAACGCAACTGGCAAGCATGAAACGAGGTCAAAAAGTAGAAATCAAATTAGATGCTTTTGGCAGTCGTAAATTTGAGGGTCGAGTTGATAGTTTTTCCCCTGCTTCTGGCGCTCAATTTTCTCTATTACCTCCCGATAATGCTACGGGTAATTTCACTAAAGTTGTGCAGCGGATTCCTGTGAAAGTGGTATTTGATGCTGAAAGTATTAAAGGCTATGAATCACGGATTACACCAGGGATGTCTGCTACGGTAAACGTTGAGCTGAAATAAGGTTGTACTCCTGATAGTAGAAAATGGAGGAGACGGCAATGCCGTTTCCCTGCACTATTATATGGGCAGGGAAACGGCATTGCCCATTAGTGTCAACTTAATAAACTGTTGTAAGTCGGGACGATGTTCGCAAAAATAGCCGTAAGTGAGCTGAATTTGTTTAACTTTCACGTTTGTAAATACTACTCTGCCCTAGCTGACTGAGTGTTGGCAACTTCTGTAGGCAGAAGGGACATTGAAAAGCGGGCATTGTTACAAAACTTTACGTCTTATCCTAGGAGGCAAATTTGTCTGTAAACGCTACATCTTTTTCTCTGTCCCAATGCCATACTATCGTAATCCCTCTGATGCCTTGCTAGACTTGTAGGTACGGTTGAGTAGCCTTCGAGCGGTCAACATCGACAAATTTGTCCAGAACATTTGGTCTGGTAAAGCGCCTGGAGTCGATCGAACAATGCAGCATCACAAAGATTTTCAAGGCTGGTCACTTTTGGCAGTTGCTGTCACTGCGGTGATTGCAGCAAATTTTGGCATTGCCAAATTAAATTATTTGTCCGATCGATCCGCTAGCTATGAAACGGAACTCCGACATTTGCAAGGACTGGCCAATCGCTTAGACGCCCTGGAGTGGAGAGCAATTGCTAACAAAAAAGTGACCTCAGAGCTAGAGGAAACCCTAGGGAAGCAACGACAGCAAGCAAAGCTCAGTTTTGATACCCTCAAACATACTGCTTCTTCGTTTCGAGATTTGCAAGAAGTGGACTCAGCCTACCAAACCTATTCTAAGGCCGTTAATAAACTCTTGACCCTGCTAAAAACTGATCGGATTGAAGAAGCATTGGAGGTGGATGAGAAGCAGGTAGATCCCAGCTATGAAAAATTGTATGCGATCGTGACGAAAAAGACCGTAGAAGCGGCAAAAAATAGGGCAAATCTACAATACTGGGCTAACTTTGGCTCGATATTGATTATGACCTTTTTAGTTGCGACAATTTGGATACTGCGATCGGAGATTTTGCGATCGCAGCAAAGATTTCAGGAAATCAAGAATGTGCGCCAGCGGGAAGCCCGGTTGGAACAAGAGAGTCAACTTCTAGAATCGAAAGTGATGGAGCGCACACAGACGCTTCAAACCACAAACGACGCATTGGAACAAACACTCACGGCACTGAAAGAGTCGCAGATTAAGCTAATCCAAAGTGAGAAAATGTCAGCTTTAGGGCAAATGATGGCTGGGGTTGCTCATGAAATCAATAATCCGGTTGGCTTTATTGCTGGGAATATAGCTCCGGCGCGAGACTACGTAAGGGATTTGTTTGGCCTGATTAATTTATATCAAGAAAAATTTCCGCAACCTGGTTCCGAGATAGAGGCAAAAATTCAAGCGATCGACCTAGACTATATACGGCAAGACTTGCCTAAGCTTTTTCAATCGATGAAAGATGGGGTGGTACGAATTAAAGATATCAGTAGGAGTTTACGCATTTTTTCGAGAGCAGATTGCGATCGCCCCACAATGTTCAACATTCATGAGGGCATTGATAGTACCATCTTGATTCTCCAGCATCGACTAAAATCAAATCCTACCAGACCTGCGATCGAGATTATCAGAGAATACGGTGAACTTCCGAAAGTGGAATGTTATGCAGGACAACTCAACCAAGTGTTCATGAATTTGCTGGCTAATGCCATTGATGCCCTAGAAGAATCAAATCAAGAACTGCAACGGAGCCTTGAAGATATGGAAGCGCATCCGAACCGAATTGCGATTAAAACTGAGTTATCGAGCGATCGCAAATTTGCTGTAATTGGGATTAAAGATAATGGTATTGGTATGACAGAGGAAGTGAAGCAGAAAGTATTTGACCATCTGTTTACAACCAAGGGTGTGGGTAAAGGAACGGGGCTGGGATTGGCGATTGTTCATCAAATTGTGGTTGATAAACACGCTGGAACTATCGAAGTAAAATCTAGGCCTGGAGAGGGAGCAGAGTTTGCGATCGCTATTCCGATTGAGATCGCGTCTCAATAACTAATGTTACTATCCGTGACTTAAGATATCTAAAAACTCTCGAACAATGCGATCGGCATCTTCGCAGCATCTTTCTGCGTCGCAATAGTGGATGATGGTGATACCGTGAGATGCAAACAGGCGATCGCGCGTTTCATCTTTTTCTGTATCTGGATGCCATATTTCCAGAATACCCCATTTGCCTTGGTGGAATATCAGGAAATCTGGTTCTTGGTTTTGTCGGCCTGCGGGTGTGGTGATGCGGGCTTTCGAGTTGGGGAAAAAGAGGGTGTTTGTGCGATCGAGCGCTTCGGCTATTTTTACTTGTTCTTCGCAGTGAAAGCGCAAATCATTCCAGTGATAAATCCGTTCTTTTGTGCTTGACAAAATTCCCTGGTTATGCGCGTTTTCAGGCTTAATAATTCCATCTGATACTGTATTATAATCAGATATAATTGCACCCTGTAAATCTGTTGATGAATCTGATTCACTTAAGTTTGCGAATGATATTCTGGCTCCGGTTAAGTTAGCACCGCTGAGATTAACTCCAATAACTTGAGTTCGATGTAATGTCACTTGATGTCGTTGCAAGTATCGCTTAAAAACAGAGCGTAAATTATTTTTTTTTACTTTTTCATCAAAAGCCTCTGAGAGTTGTTTCCAGAGTTTAGCCGCCAGCGCTTTGATGTATTCATCATTATATTGAGAGAGTTGAGAAATTTCTTCATAGGAATGTCTGCCTTCCCAGCATTGTCTGAAGATGAGCTCTTGCACGTCGTTTAAGCCTTCGCCATCAAGGACTGTTTCTGCGATCGCGATTGCTTCATCAACGGTCATGGCTTAAGTTTCCTTAAAGTATATATCTCGTGAACTTTTGACAATAATACCATTTTTTTATGATGCTGCATAGAACCCGATCCCCCCTAGCCCCCCTTCTTAAGGGGGGGACAAGACTCTTCTCAAAGTCCCCCTTCTTAAGGGGGATTTAGGGGGATCGAGATATGTGCAACGACCCATTAAATTAATATAATACCAATTTTTTATGAGGCTGCATAGAATCCGATCCCCCCTAGCCCCCCTTCTTAAGGGGGGGACAAGACTCTTCTCAAAGTCCCCCTTCTTAAGGGGGATTTAGGGGGATCGAGATATGTGCAACGACCCATTAAATTAATATAATACCAATTTT
>NZ_JAHRFC010000056.1:0-13162 GCF_020883015.1 Microcoleus sp. CAWBG640 | reverse complement strand
GCTGCATAGAATCCGATCCCCCCTAGCCCCCCTTCTTAAGGGGGGGACAAGACTCTTCTCAAAGTCCCCCTTCTTAAGGGGGATTTAGGGGGATCGAGATATGTGCAACGACCCATTAAATTAATATAAGAGGCTATCTCTTAGCAATTAAGGCTGATGTTCATTCAACCAATTGGTTAAATCTGAGGCTGATGAAAAATCCAAAAGCGCCTCTCCTAAATCCTCTAATTCTTCTACGGATAAAGTCTGAATTTGCTCGCGGGTTTCAGGTGCGATCGGACCGATGCGTCGAGTCAACACGCGAGTGACTAATAACAGCGCCTCATTTTTCCTTCCTTCTTCGAGACCTAGTTGTCTTCCTTCAAGGAGGCCGTCAGAGCGAATTTCTTGGTAAATGACTGACTCGCGCATAGTTTCGTTCCTAAATAGTTGTCCGATCGAGTCTTTTTCAGATTTCAAGCCTGCGATCACTTTGGTGCATAACTTTTGAAGATCGCAGGCTATATCTTAACAATTAAGGCTGGCGATCGCTCAGCCAATTGGTTAAATCTGATGCTTCTGAAAAGTCCAAAAGCGCCTCTCCTAAATCCTCTAATTCTTCTACGGATAAGGTCTGAATTTGTTCTTGGATTGGAGGGGCGATCGGACCGATGCGTCGAATCAACAGGCGACTGAGGAACGATAGCGCCTCATTTTGTCTTCCTTCTTTGAGACCTTCAAGGAGGCCATCTTCGCGAATTTCTTGGTAAATCACAGAACCGCGCATAGTTTCCTTCCTAAATAGTTGTCTGATTAAGTCTTTTTCAAATCTCAAACCTGCGAGCACTTGGGTACAAGCGAGTAAATCCGCTTGTTGATTCGGTTCTTCTATTGTAGCAATCTGAGTAGCGATTTGCTCTAACAAAGTTCGCGGCGAGTTGGTTTGGGATAGTGTCGCCAGCGGGAGTAAGCCGGGGACGGACAGCAGTAAAGCGGGGTCTTGTTCCCACAGGCGGATAACTCGATAGCTGTGTCGGGTGTTCGCGTCTGTGTACTCGGATACAAAAACTTGTTCTGAGGCTGTTTGCTGCAAAAAAATCACTACTTGATTTATGGAACAGGAGTATTGCCGTTTGAGCCTGACATAGTAGTCTAGCATTCTGAAGGCGATCGGCGGGTCGGAGTAGGGTCTGGTTTCAAATTCCAGATGTAGGATTTGGCGATCGGTTTGCAGGAAAACGAGAGAATCGGCTCGGATGGGTTCTTGAATTAGTTCGGTTTTGAGTACCTGAACAGTGGTGGGCTCGTCAATTGGTAGCAGCCAGTGGACGAAGGCGGCGGGGAATTTTTCGGCTAGATATTTGCAGGTGTTGTCGTAGGCCAAGGAAGTTGGGTTGTGAAAGGGGGGTGATTAGAAGAGTTTAACCCTAGGGGCATCTATCTGAGAGCAGATTTGGTGAAAGTGACCACTTTTTCTCACTTTTTCTCACTTTTTCTCACTGACAAAGCTGAGTTAGAGTCCCTATTATTATTCAAGGTTGGGCAGACCAATTAATGAAATATTGCATCAGCCTATAATATCGCAGGAGTCAACAATGGTAACAGTCAAAGTAATCTACACAAATAACGGTCAACCTGCAAAAGACGAAAAAGTAGCTCTAGGGTTTGATAGTTGGGCAAGGGGCGTTACACAGAATGTATGGACGGATGAGGCTGGAGAAGCACATTTTGATGCCGATCCAGGTGATGGAGACATCTTTGTAAACGGTTCCACTGTGTACAAAGGAGATATAAGAGGGCGTGTGATTGTTTACATTTGACTTGTCGGGTGTACACAATTTATTAGAGCAGCGCCTACACAAAATTTCTAAAACAGGATTTTTTCGGCGGTTAACTTGGCTTGTGTGACATGGGGATTTATTAGGCATAGAATGGTTGATTGATTTGAACCGATACAAGAGGGTTGTTAGCATTCGGGTGGATTTAGCTATTTATTAAAAGGAGGCAATTGGATATGTCTAATACGGGAGGAGACGAGATAGATTTGGTTTCATCTATGGGCGTGGATTATACAAAATTGCGGAATTTATTAGCAGCAGGAGAGTGGAAAAAAGCGGATGAGGAAACGGCGAGAGTGATGTTGAAGGTGGCGGACAGGGAGGAAGAAGGATATTTGGGAAGAGACGATTTTGAGGATTTTTACTGCAAGGACTTGCGAACTATCGACCAACTTTGGGTAAAATATAGTAATGGCCGCTTTGGCTTTTCGGTGCAGAATTGCATCTATCAAAGTCTGAGTAAAGACAAGGGAAATTGTGATAGAACGGAAAAATTTTTCTATCTGGTTGGTTGGTGTAATAACGATACTAAGGAGTTGTTGAATTACAATGACCTACAATTCAAGACTAGAGCACCAGAAGGATTCCTCCCCGTAGCAATGCGATTTGGGTTGGAATATCGGTGGGGGGGCAGTCGAGGCGCTGTAGGTGTAGGTTGGTGGGGAGATGAGAGTCGTGACGTGTTTTTAATCATGTCCTTCTCGGATCTCTTCAACAGACTTATAAAGTGTAATATCTAAGCCTCGATTGAGTTTCGTGAAGATTTATAACTAAGGCTTTAACCACGAAACTGCGTCAGTTCTACGTTTCCGATACCTGGCACTGCGAGTCCTCATTTTTGGGTCGCCGAACCGTAGATTCTTGTAGTATCTGATTCGTTACCTGTGGGTTGTAACAATTAGCAAAGACAACTTTTTTTCCACCTCAATAACTTCCCCCGGTATCTCCCACTCTCCTATAAAAGAGGGGATTCAGTTGCAATCCCCCGCTGCACTTACCAAAGGATAACTATCAATGTGGATTTTGATTTTAATTGTGCTGGCTGTAGTTGTCTACTTCGTAATGTCACAGGCATCAAGCACCAATCAATCTAGTAAGGCATCAAGTAAGACTCAAGCTAGTAAAGCATTAAGCCAGAATTACAGTAATCAAGTAGATTATTCAAATCTTGAAGTATCACTTGAGAGTGATTTACCTGGCCAAGACTATACACATCTTCGTGACCTACTAGCAGAAGGCAAATGGAAAGAAGCTGACCAAGAAACAGGAAGGATGATGCTTTTGGTAGGAATCATGGCAATTCAGAGAAAAAACAGGGATAGAGAATATGATATTGGTTACCGTGAAGACCGTCTTTTGATAGGACCTATCCAATTCTTGCCTTGTAAAGACCTTTGTACGATAGATCGACTTTGGCTTAAATATAGCAAGGGTCGCTTTGGATTTAGTGTACAAAAGCGAATTGTGTCAGAAATAGGAGATGATGCACTATCTATTTTGCTATCAATATTAGAAACACATAATAATAAAACATTTGAAATGTGTGAGACTTTCGAGAGACGCATAGGATGGAAGACTCCAAACGATAACAGAAAAATTTATAAAGATCTTACTTTCTCAATCGAGGCTCCATATGGACATCTTCCAACGGCGACTTATTACCGTAAAGGAACCATTCATTCACAGAAAGATGTGTCATTTGAAACTGAGGAGGTGGATGGTGGTTGTATAAATTTAGTAGTTACCTTGAATAGGCTTTTAAGTTGCGGTATTGCTCTGTAGTCAAAATCCCAGTCACATAAACTTGTTTACACACTTGTATAGACATGGGATTGAGTGACGATCGCCCTTTCACTCCTAAGAGCGATCGCACCTTCTCACCCTCACCGTTCTATAACCTTCTCCCATCGCCTCCTTAGCTTCAACTTTGGGCTGTAGTTCGGGGTGTTTGCGGATGAGGGATTTGTAGGCACGTTTAAATGATTGAGCAAAAGTGATAAGTTTCAACGGTTTAGCTCCGCGATCGCTTCATTAACCGTACCTCGAAATACCTTTCCAGATTGATAGTCTTGTTTTCCTTGTGCAATGTTAGCAGCAATTTCGGTGCGACGGCGATCGCTAAGTCTCCGGTGCATGATGACAAGTAAAGCAGTTGGTTCGTCTATAGACAAGGTTTCGATCTCGTCTAAAATACTGTCAAATGTTGAAGTTTGCATGGTGAGTTAGGTTTGGTGGCGATGAGGGCTGTCTTATTTTACTCAAGTTTAATGGAATTTGCTGAAGGCGATCGCACCTCTCATCGCCTGCTTTGAAAGTGTTTGAAATTCGATAGCCCAAATCATCCCCAATGCGATCGCTCACGCTTGGGAAGTCGGTAGTCTGCAAGCATTAGAAGAAGTAGAAAGCCCGATCGCCCTCTTTTCCTCCACCACACAAATAGAGTTTTACAATAGCATTCAACAAGCAATTTGAAGCATACTAGGTTCAGGGATAGATTCACCTTCTGCTTGCCAAGCTTCCAAATACATTTCAATCACTTCTTCGCCGTTATGAATTGCTTGCTCGCGAGTTTCACCGTGAGTGCAAGGCATCACCACGCGATCGGCAAACTCTGGAATCGTGAGTAGAAAAAGCCGATCTTCATCAGACCATTGAACAATCATACTGTATCGACTCATAAATCCTCGCCCTCCCTTAACTCATTCAGCTCACTTAATAACTGTGCTAACTGCTTTTCTAGGTAGAGTGCCACATCATCTCCATCTTTGCCGGGAATTGTCAGCGTTTTTTTGAGCCTTGGATGTCGCCAACGCTCATGGCTACCTTTGCCGCGCTTGGGTAGATAAACAAAACCTTCACGCGCAATCTGAACTTTCAACTCTCTAATTTTCCTTGGCATGGATTTTGTTTACTGCTCAACTCTATTTTATCACTTTTTTTCGAGTCCTCCAAATACGATCGCACATTCTCACCCCCGCCTTTCTACAACCTTCTCCCATCGCCTGCTTTAAAGGTTTTTGAAGCCCGATCGCCCTCCAATGCAAATCCCTTCCACTCCATCATACTTTCAAGGATTCTCGCTGCTGCTCCCTACACGGAACTCCATAAGCAGTATGAGGTCTAACATCAGGCGGTTGCAGCCCCAAAACAATTGATTTGGCCGGAATTCCCGCTGCGACTAACTCCTCAGCAATCAGGCGATCGGTATTATTTGCTTGAATCCACACCTGACTGTCAATAATATCAATATGAATCACGCAATGGTGGATGCGCTGCTCGTTAAACCAACCTATATTGATTAACATATAGCGGTCATTTTCCACATCAAAAATTGTGGCGTTTTGCGTGCCACTGTCACAAACGGGAATCTCTGCGTATTCAATCAGGAGCTGCTTAACAAGTTGGCGATAATTATTTAAGCTATCCATTGTACTATTTCCTCTGTTTTTGGGTTGAAAACAACAAGATTTAGGCGGTTATTATCTAGCAATATCTGACCAAATTTTTGTCCTTCAAAAAGCTCCGTAAAAGCATTTAGTGGAATTGCAAGATACAGTTTTCTTTCTGATTCAGTCCGTTTTAATATGTCATAGTAAAGAGTGTATTGACCCAAAGCTTGCTCTAAATCTGCAATTCTAGACTCTCTGATAAAACTTTTAACTTCAACGGCTATCTTGCGATCGCTGTTCTCAGCAGCTAATAGCTGTTCTGCACCAAGATCGATCGATAGGTTTCTCTTCGCCCAAGCCAATGGATAGGGATCGTGGGTAATTGTCCAGCCAGCCTTAATCAGACCCTGTTTGACCACTTGATGATAAATGTCTCTTGCTGGCACGATCGCTCTCTTTTGCTATCGAGGTTGAGGCTATTATAATGTATTTCATCCATCCCCGATCGCCCAAATCATCCCCAATGCGATCGCTCACGCTTGGGAAGTCGGGAGTCTGCAAGCATTAGAAGAAGTTGAAAGTGCGATCATTTTTTTTCCTCCACCACACAAACAGAATTTTACAATAGCATTCAACAAGCAATTTGAAGCGTCCTGGGTTCAGGGATAGATTCACCTTCAGCTTCCCAAGCTTCCAAATACATTTCAATCACTTCTTCGCCCTTATGAATTGCTTCTGAGCGAGTTTGACCGTGAGTGCAAGGCATCACCACGCGATCGCCAAACTCTGGAATCGTGACTAGGAAAAGTCCATCTTCATGACTACCATTGAACAATCATACTATATCGACTCATAAATCCTCGCCCCTTTTTAACACCATAGAAAAAAAGATTTGTCAACAGTTACATATTTCCCCAAAACTGTCAATGGCATCACATCCCCACTTCCAAGTACATCAACAGACACCCCATCTCTAATCAGAATTTTAAACACTTCATCCCCATTTTGAACTAAGCTTGCATCTAACTCAATAACTTGACCCTCTTCCTTCAAGACACTTAATAAATCCGCACTAGATAAACGCAATACTTCCTCATTATTACCTTTCTTAGTCAATTGATCGCCACATCTTCCAGTAGCATCAATATCAGCAATGATCCATTGATTAGGCAACTCACAATTTTGGGCTAAATATTCAATAATTTGGGCAACTCTGGGTTCCAGTTTTTCCTGTTCCTCATAGCAGAGTGTAATTGCCCACTTTTGGCTAACATTTTGTTTGAGAGCAGAAGTTTGAGATTTCATAATAGTTCCGGTATTTTATTTCTAGTAGGAGTACCACCTGTAAGATTTGGTATCCATTGATGTTGATGAGGTGGTGGCAGATGATCCGGTCGAGGATTACCATTAGGATAGGTAGGACTGGTAAAATCTATGTCTCTCACAGGTTGCCCAGACTGATCGAATTCTCGCATCTGATAAATCCTCTGATTATAAGTATCCCATCTTAATTGAGAATGAGGTCCTATAGCATTCGGATCGGGTTTTGCTTCCCCAAGTCTAGGCGGTTGTTGACTTTTAAGTACAATCGTACCATCTGCATAGCGTGAGTGGACTAACAATCTAGTTTCAGGTTTTTGGGAAATTCAACCTAATTATTTTATCACTTATTTTAAAAGGCGGTAGAACAAGTGCGATCAATTGCACAACAGCAGCCTGTGGACTGATATGAGCCGATGCGATCGCCAAACTCTGGAATAGTAACTAAGAAAAGTCCATCTTCATGACTACCATTGAACAATCATAAGGAGCTGTTTAACAAGTTGGCGATAATTATTTAAGCTATCCATCGTACTATTTCCTCTGTTTTTTGGTTGAAAACAACAAGATCGAGGTTGAGACTATTATAATGTATTTCATCCATCCCGATCGCCCTCACCTCAGCAAACCTAGCACTTCTGGGGTTAAAATTAATAAACTGGACAAACATCTAACAGGAGTGTGTATGACAGCTCTCATCCCCATTGTCAAACCCATCAGCCAGATGAAGCTAACTCCCGGTAGTACAGTAACTATCCCAGACGTCAACTGGCAAGAATTTGAGACAATTTTGCAGGAATTGGGGGAAAATCGAAAATCGAGAGTTGCCTACAGCAATAGTATTTTAGAAATTATGCTTCCCTTACCCGAACATGAAATTCCCAGAGACCTCATCTCTGATATTGTCAAAACATTGCTCAAGGTGACAGGCATTCGATATCAACCTTTTGGTTCCACCACATTCAAACGGGAAGGTACAGCAGGGGTAGAACCGGATGCTTGCTTTTATATTCAAAATTATCAACAAATGATCGGCCGCCGCCGACTTCAACCGGAAGATCCTCCTCCCGATTTAGCAATTGAGACTGATGTCACTTCTAAAACAACTCTCGATGCCTACGAAGCAATTGGAGTTCCTGAACTTTGGATTTATGACAGTGGCAGGTTGAAAATCTATCTGCTCAAAAACGGCAAGTATTTAGAATCCCAAACCAGTCCTAATTTTCCCGAAATCCCGATCGCCCAAATCATCCCAAATGCGATCGATCGCGCTTGGGAAGTGGGAAGTCTGCAAGCATTAGAAGAAGTAGAAAGTGCGATCTACCGATCGAAATAGCAATAGAAAGGTGATAACTTTCAACGCTTTCTCCTTTATACTGAGATACGACCCTAACGATTCAGGAGTCACCATATTATGTTAAAGACACTTTGGGCGATCGTTCGCCAAGGCAAATATGAACAATGTTGAAGAAGAACTGACATTAAAAGTCCGATCGCGCCCAACAACAACAGTATCGATTGAAATCCCAACAGATACCTTAGAATCCCTAAACAAAGTAGCACTGCATCGAGATATGCCTTTGTCAGTTGTGCTCAAATTTTACATTGGGCAAGGTTTGCGGCAAGATTTAACAAAATTGTTTAGCGATCGCCTCCTGGAAGCAACAGCCCAAGTTTTAGCACGACATCTAGATTCAGAAGAAGAAGTCTCAACCATTATTCGAGAAATTCAATCTGAAACAGCGCGGTAGTGCGGCAGAAAAAGTGCGATCGCCCCACCACACCAAACAAAATAGTCCCTAACCCACGTCGAGGCTAGAAACCGGGTTTTTTACCGAATTTGTCGGTAACAACGAAGTATTTTCGTAGAAACCCGGTTTCTTCCCGTAACTCCCACCAAATCAAAATCTGGCAATATGCTAAAAATCTTTAAAATTTGTTAAGATTAACTCGACCTCAGCGCCGGCATCCCATCCGCCGCTAAACCCCTTCCCCAGCCCCACAACAATGCTGCGACTCGAACACATCAGTAAAATTTATCCCACAGGCGTCGTACTCAAAGATGTCACCTGGGAAGTCAAACCAGGCGATCGCATCGGCTTAGTAGGCGTCAACGGTGCCGGCAAATCCACCCAACTCAAAATCATCGCCGGTGAAATGGAACCCACATCAGGCGAAGTCATTCGCCCCGCCAGCCTCCACATCGCCTACCTCTCTCAAGAATTTGAAGTAGATCCGACACGCACCGTCAAAGAAGAATTTTGGCGCGCCTTCAGCGAAGCCAACGAAATACACGAGTCCCTAATGCAAGTCCATCGAGACTTGGAAAACTCCACTCCTGAAAATCTCGACGAACTGATCCACAAAATGGATCGCTTGCAAAGAAAATTTGAAGGCTTAAACGGCTACGGTTTAGAAGCCCAAATCGAGAAAATTCTACCAGAAATCGGATTTGAACCCGAAGATGGCGATCGGCTAGTCAGCGCCTTCAGTGGTGGCTGGCAAATGCGGATGAGTTTAGGCAAAATTCTCCTCCAAAAACCCGATATCCTCCTACTAGACGAACCTACCAACCACCTCGACTTAGAAACCATCGAATGGTTAGAAGTCTACCTCAAAGGGTTAACAACCCCCATGGTAATCGTATCCCATGACCGAGAATTTCTCGATCGCCTCTGCACCCAAATAGTCGAAACCGAACGCGGAGTTTCCAGCACCTACCTCGGCAACTACTCCTCCTATTTACTCCAAAAAGCAGAAGCCAGAGAAGCCCAACTCAGCGCCTACGAAAGCCAACAAAAAGAGCTAGAAAAACAGCAAGCATTCGTAGAAAAATTCCGCGCTAGCGCCACTCGTAGCACCCAAGCGAAAAGCCGCGAAAAGCAACTAGATAAAATCGAACGCATCGAAGCCCCCACCGGTGGCTTAAAAACCTTGCATTTCCGCTTTCCCCCCGCACCTCGCAGCGGCCGGGAAGTAGTAATAATTGAAGACTTGGTGCATAGCTACGGCGACAAAATCCTATTTTTGGGCGCAGACTTATTAGTTGAAAGAGGCGATCGCATCGCCTTCCTCGGTCCCAACGGCGCAGGCAAATCCACCCTGTTAAAAATGATTATGGGATCAGAAACTCCCACAGAAGGCACTGTTAAATTCGGAGGCCATAACGTCATCCCCGGTTACTTTGAACAGAATCAAGCCGAAGCTTTAGATCTAAATAAAAGCGTGATGGCAACCATTCATGACGAAGTACCAGACTGGAAAAACGAAGAAGTTCGGACTTTGTTGGGTCGTTTTCTGTTCACCGGCGAAACAGTATACAAACAAGTTGGCGCTTTAAGTGGAGGAGAAAAAGCCCGTCTAGCTTTGGCCAAGATGCTGTTGACTCCCGTGAATTTGCTGATTTTGGACGAACCGACAAATCACCTCGACATTCCGGCGAAAGAGATGATGGAAGAAGCCATCAAGAATTATGACGGGACTGTAATGATCGTTTCGCACGATCGCTATTTCATCTCCCAAGTCGCCAACAAAATAGTCGAAATTCGGGATGGGGAGTTTCGTCCTTATCTCGGAGATTACCACTACTATCTCGATAAAATTGCTGAAGAAAAAGAGCTAGCAAAAATAGCAAAACTGGAAGCTGAAAAAGCTGCTAAAAAAGCCGAAAAAGAAGCCAAGAAAAAAGCGACTGCTAAGCAGAAATAAAGTCGCCACCGTCGCAGATAAACATCACATCCCAGTTTATCTGCGTTCAGTGGCGGTGAACAAAATCTAATTCAAGATGCGATTAATCATTTGATTCGCTTGGGACTGGTAACTTCCACCAAACAAATTAAAATGATTCAAAATGTGATATAGATTATAAAGAATTTTGCGCTTTTCATAGCCTGAATTCAAAGGAAAAACGTGATTATATCCCCGGTAAAATGCAGCCGAAAATCCACCAAATAACTCGGTCATCGCCAGATCTACTTCTCTATCTCCCAAATACGTCGCCGGGTCAAAAATCACCGGTTCTCCCGCAGATGTCACCCCTGCATTCCCCCCCCACAAATCCCCGTGAACCAGCGATGGTTGCGGTTCGTAACCTGCTAATAACTCAGGAATTACCTCTAATAAACGTTCCCCTTGGGGAAAATGACCGCCCCGACGTTTAGCCAATTTTAACTGATAACCAATCCGATGTTCTGCCCAAAATTCTGCCCAATTTGCAGTCCAGTTATTAATTTGCACAGTTGAGCCGATCGTATTATTAAGAGTCCAACCAAAACATCCCCTCAACAAGGCAGAATCAACCTCTTCTCCCCCCCTTAACAAGGGGGGGCTGGGGGGGGTGCATTTGTGCATTGCAGCCAGTTTACGCCCCATTTCCTCCCAAGGTTTATCACCCGCACGCCCTACCAAATCCAGCCATTCCAGCACAATATAAGCAGAAT
The DNA here is from genome assembly GCF_020883015.1 of Microcoleus sp. CAWBG640. Classification (NCBI taxonomy): domain Bacteria; kingdom Bacillati; phylum Cyanobacteriota; class Cyanophyceae; order Oscillatoriales; family Microcoleaceae; genus Microcoleus; species Microcoleus sp. CAWBG640. Next base: position 2,197 of record NZ_JAHRFC010000056.1, on the reverse strand, counting down.
TCCCCTCAGTTCCCCAACAAATCGGCTCCGGTACTCGAATCGTCTGGGTTTCCCGCATTTGCTGCAAACCCAGGGCTTCAGCTTCAAACATCGCGACTTGGGAAGCTTGATTGATTTTCGTGAAATAAGTGCGGGAATTGCTGCTGATAGCATAGCCTTGATTAATGCAGCCACCGCTGACAGAACGACGATTGTCGATCGCAAATTTGTCTCTCGTTACTTCGGAGATATGCGCGCTAATTTTGTCCCACATGGCATCCAATTATTTTATACTATTGAAAAGAGTCGAAAGATAGATTTATCAATTATACCTCGGATAGAGAGAAGATATTTTATTTTAATTTAAAATTAAATAATATCCAATGGTGTAATTTAGCTGTTGTAATCAAACCGTAACTCACATTCACTGTTTAAGGAGAAACTATGCTTTTACAAGAAAAAGAATCAGGCGACTTGGTAGAAATCCTTGATGTCGATAGTTTAATTAGTCCTGCAAAAAATGAAGTATTGGGGCGAAATCAATCTGGTGAAGAAGAGCAAGAACCAGTGAATTTTCCCAAGGGTAAATTAGTTTTTCCTTCCGGCGAAGTTTTGCCCCGCTGCTGGACTGAGGAAAACTATAAGACCAATTAATTCAACCGAACCAGGGCAACCCAAGACCCAGAGCCCCGACTTATTGAAAAAGTTGGGGCTCTAAGCTTTTAACATTTTTAGGTACAAAGAGACCTGAATTTTTATTAACTATCGACACTTTAACCATTATAATTGATTTATCACAAAGGAAGGTGTAGTTTGAAATCTCAAAATTTCCAGAGCATATCATCAGCAATCGCTGGGATTCTATTAGTTGGCGCGCTGCTGCTTGGGTTCAACTCTTTTGTCGTGATTAATCCCGGTGAAGCAGGGGTGGTCAGCGTTTTAGGAAAAGCCACAGATGGGGCATTGTTAGAGGGATTTCACTTGAGACCTCCGCTGATATCTAAGGTAGATGTGTACGATGTAACAGTGCAAAAATTTGAAGTTCCGGCCCAGAGTGCTACCAAAGACCTTCAGGATTTAAATGCTAGTTTTGCTATCAACTTTCGCCTCGATCCGGCCAGAGTAGTTGATATCAGAAGGACTCAAGGAACCTTGGATAATATAGTTGCGAAAATTATTGCTCCTCAGACGCAAGAAGCCTTTAAAACAGCCGCCGCCTTAAGAACTGCTGAACAATCTATTACTCAAAGAAGTGAACTGAAACGAGACTTTGATACTGCGCTGAAGGAAAGGCTATCAAAGTATGATGTAATCGTACTTGATACGAGCGTTGTTAATATTCGATTCTCCACAGATTTTGCGAAAGCGGTTGAGGAAAAACAGGTTGCTGAACAGCGGGCACAAAGGGCTGTTTATGTGGCTCAGGAAGCAGAACAACAGGCTCAAGCAGATATTAACCGCGCTCAAGGTAGGGCGGAAGCTCAAAGGCTTTTGGCTGAAACTTTAAAGGCTCAGGGCGGTGATTTAGTGCTGCAAAAGGAGGCTATCGAAGCTTGGAGAAGTGGTGGTGCTCAAATGCCAAAGGTGTTGGTTATGGGCAGCGGTTCTAGTCGAGTTCCTTTCATTTTTAATATGAGTGACTTTCAGGAAGAGGGCGATCGCAAAAAAGTTACCAGCAATTGAGAGTTACGATAGTATGCTACACTTCCTTTAGCCAAAACATAGCGATATAGCAGTCCTAAATGAGTCGTAAAGTTTTTACCCCACCCCAACCCTCCCCTTATTAAGGGGAGGGAGTAAGAAATTCACAAATGATTTAGGATTGCTATATGATGAAATCAGTCGCTATCAAAGCGCAGTCCGCAATTCACACGCAGACAGCACACTAACTTTAGAAATCAAGGAAAAATCATGACCCGCGCGATTATGGAAACGGACAAAGGCACAATCAATTTGGAATTGTTTGATGCAGATGCGCCTAATACAGTTAAGAATTTTGTTGACTTAGCAGAAAAAGGTTTTTATGACGGACTTTCCTTTCACCGAGTAATTCCTAACTTTATGATTCAAGGCGGCTGTCCAAAAGGCAATGGCACAGGTGGCCCTGGTTACAAAATTAACTGCGAAATCAACTCCCACAAACATTTGGCAGGAACTTTATCGATGGCCCACGCAGGCAAAAATACGGGTGGTAGCCAATTCTTTATTTGCCATTCTC
>NZ_JAHRFC010000055.1:0-33877 GCF_020883015.1 Microcoleus sp. CAWBG640 | reverse complement strand
GTATATTGTAGGACAACGTTCTATCTGATGTTGTCACATATCTTTATGGAAAAGATTCAATGTTTTTACTTCTGCTAACAAAGCCGTCCTATAAGGACGGGGTTTTAGACCCAATTTCTGTGATAAATTGATTTATAGCAACTTGGCGACAGCTACACATCAATTTTTCGGTTCCAAACGCAACACCTTTCCCCTAGCATCGGTGCGATAAACCCAAATTTGGCGGCCATCAGAAACCACAACCCGCCAACCTTTCACAATCATTTGGCCGCACAACTCATTAGTTGTCGAGATTCCCAAACAAGTATTCGGCCAAGTTTGGCGCGTCGATTCAGTCACTCGTAACCCTCCAGCAGCAATACCAGTTTGGCGCGACAAGTCCACTCGAACAGCCTCAACGATGGAAGCGGGCAATTGGCTTGGGGGGTTTTGGGGCGATCCTTGAGCCAAATTGTCTAATTCGGAAGTTAAATTATTCCCTACAAATTCCGAATAGCTGATGTTTTCCAGAACAGGTGTGGGCACAAATTCCTTGATGCTTGGCTGTTGTTGGCTTTCCAACTTGGTTAAGGAATGTTTCAGCGCCCCAGCATTAGCAGCAGCGGTATCTACCAGACTCGGATACATTTCCAATGCCAGAATTCCTGTTAACACCAAAGCCAAGACTAAAGGCCTGGGCTGCTTTTGGGCTTGGTTTTGACTGTCTTGAGAGTTATTTTCGGAAATTCGTTTCATTACAAGCCCTCCACCTCACTTCAGACTGCGGCGCGATCGCTGCTGAACACAACACTAACAATACTTATGTAGACACTGCTAATGTTAGTGTTGGTTCCTTTGTCAAGAACTAACATTACAAGTGCAGCGATGTAAGTATCGTCTTATTCTGTCTCTAGAGTAGAGTTTCAGGAAATAAGTATATTAATCCTCGCCAAACTTCTGATGGTGCGTCAAAACTGATTTTTTCAGGAATGATCCAAAAAAATTAGTAGCTTTTGCTACTAATTGAGTAAAATATTTGTGGATTGTGTCACATATGAACCAAAAATCCTTCGGTGTCCATTTAATGAATCGTCTGAGCTATCCCCAAAAATTTATCCTAATTGGCTTTCTCTTTGCCCTGCCCTTAACATTGGTCATATACCTGCTGATTTCCGAGATTAATAGCCAGGTAAATTTTTCTCAAAAAGAAATTTACGGCAATGAATACCTGCGCCCCCTGCGACAATTGAGACAGCACATACCGCAACTTCAACTTTTAGATTATCAGCCTTTAAATACAAATTTAAGCCGACCAGAGTTCAGGGCAGAACTAGAAGCAACAATAGACTCTAAATTTCAAAATCTTGCCAATACTGATAGCAGGATCGGAAGTTTATTGAAATCTTCAGAAAAAATGAATAAAACTTATCTTACTTGGCAAAATTTTAAACTGCGTCGCCACCAGTGGAGCTTAGAAACCTATGACTTTTTATATCAAACATTATTAGCAAATATTAATAAATTGGCTGCTGATGTTGGGGATAGTTCTAATTTAATATTAGACCCCGACTTAGACACTTATTACTTAATGGATGCTACTTTATTGAAACTGCCCGAAATTCAAAAAAATCTTTCAGAAATCAGAAGGATTTCTGAAAAAACCAGCCTGAAGTCAAATGCTACACAAGATGATAGAACCCAATATATTGCTCTTTCTGTAAAATTAAGAGAATTAAGTGAGGCTTTAGAGTTTAACATGAATGTTGCGTTTATAAACAATCCACAACACAATTTAAAGCCCAAATTAAATAATGATGTGCAAAGCTTTATTTTTCTTATATATCAATTATCTAAAAGTCTAGATAAACTAAACTATCCATCGGAAACTGTTCAGTATTATGCCTATATTGACTCAACTGAAAGAGTGCTAGAATTAAGTTTTGATCTGTGGGATAAAACCCTAGACGAATTAGATGTCTTACTACATAATCGTATTGAACATCTTATGAACAAAAAGCGAACAATTACAATAGTTGTTTTTTTGAGTCTCTCCATAGTATTTTATGTATTTGTATCTTTTTATCAGTCGGTGATGGAAACTGTATTGGTACTGGATGAAGCTTCCAAAAAAATGGCAAGAGGGAATCTTGATTACAAAATTAATTTGGATAACAAAGATGAATTGGGACAAGTTGTGAGGTCATTCAACAAAATTGCTGAGGCATTGGTTTATGCGAACCAAGAAATTACTGTTTTAAACGATCGCCTCAAAGCCGAAAATGTGCGGATGAGTGCCGAATTAGATGTTACTCGCAAAATTCAGCAAATGCTGTTGCCGAAAGACCGAGAACTTAAGGCAGTCATCGGTCTAGATATTGCAGGATTTATGGAATCTGCCGATGAAGTAGGAGGCGATTATTATGATGTACTTCAGCAAGATGGTAGAGTAAAGATTGGTATCGGCGATGTCACTGGACATGGCTTAGAGAGTGGTGTTTTAATGATTATGGTTCAAACGGCTGTGCGGACTTTGCTGGCTTACAATGAACCCGATCCCGTTCGATTTTTAAGTGCTATTAATCGGGCTATTTACGATAATGTACAACGGATGAAATCTGACAAGAATGCTACCTTGGCTTTGCTAGACTATGAGGAAGGAATGCTGAAATTGAGCGGTCAGCACGAAGAAATGATTGTGGTGCGTTCTAATGGTTCTGTAGAGCGGTTTGATACTATCGATTTGGGTTTCCCCATCGGGCTGGATGTAGATATTGCTGAATTTGTTGCTGAAAAAATGGTGCAGTTATATAAAGGAGATGTGGTAGTGCTGTACACTGATGGGATTACGGAAGCTGAAAATATGGATAAGATGCTTTACGGTTTAGAGCGGTTAATTGATGTCATACAAATAAATTGGCAACGAACGGCATCAGAAATCAGGTACGCTGTCATTGACGATGTGCGATCGCACATCGGCGAACAAAAAGTATTTGATGATATCACATTGCTGATTCTCAAACAAAAATAATAATTGATTATCAGTTATTGGTTAGGATAGATTAGTTAGTTATGAAAACCCAAAATTCATAAATAACCGCCTGTAAATCAACACTACATAATCACAAATAACTCCTCACAAAGAACTAAGACTAACAGACCACAGACTAATCAACATGAATCAGATCTTCGGTAATTTCATCGAACCGACTCCCAGCCAAGAATATTTAATCATTGGATTTTCCCCTAGTTCTATTCCCCTGAAGCAACGATGGCGGAATAACGGTTTATCGGCTGATTTCCTCGCGGACTACTTGACGACTTTTTTTCCGGGGACTCAAGAGGATGGCTCAGCACTGACAAGACAAGCGGAGGTGAAAAGTGCCGTTAGCTATATTGCTAATGAGTTATTGGAAAATGCCATGAAGTTTAACGATGAAAATTCCCATTACCCGATCGATATTAAACTGCAATTGGAGAAGGACGGGCTAATTTTCTCCGTGGCTAACAGCATTCCGGCTTCTGCTGTTGACAATTTTCAGGGTTACATTCAGAAATTGCTGCTTTGCGACCCCAGCGAGATGTATATTGAGCAGTTAGAAAAAAATGCTGCTGATGAGAACTGTACCGCTTCAGGGTTAGGCTTGCTGACTATGCTCAACGACTACAGCGCCAAGATGGGCTGGAAGTTCGAGACGGTTCAACAGGACCCGGAAGTCATTGCCGTCACCACGATGGTACAACTAAGATTATAAGCCCATCGGGCATCAATTATCCAACTTAAGCAACTTTTTTCGCCACAATGGAAATTAAGACAGAAAAATACCACATCTGCTACGATCGAGAGACAGCCACGGTGAGTTTTTCCGGCTCCCTGCGACTAAGCGGGCCCGAAGAATACCAGCCGATTACCCAGTTGCTCGGCGATGTAGCCGATACGCAAACGGAAAAAATTATTCTGAATTTGCAGCAGTTAGAATTTTTGAACAGTTCGGGGATCAGTATGCTGTCGAAGTTCATCATTGAGATGCGAAAAAAACCTGGGGTGCAAATGGCGGTACAAGGCTCTAAATCTGTCGCTTGGCAAGGTAAATCTTTGAAGAATTTGCAACGTCTAATGCCTGCTTTAGTGGTGGAATTAGTGTAGGAACTGCCAGAGCCTTTGGGATTCGGAATGATGATGCAATTTTCTGTTGGTAAAGGCGCAAGTTCTAGGGTTATGTTAGAAGAACAACCATCGAGAGAACAGCTAGTTTTGGAACTCGAAAGATTGCGCCAGCAAGTGGAAGACTTGAAAGAGGAAAAAGCGGATCTGGAAATTTTGTTGGAAACCAGTGCAGCCCACTCTGATAATCTGACAAGCGAGTTACGCTATCGGGCGTTGCAAGCAGTGCGCGAAGCAGAAAAGCGGCTGGCTCAGTTTCTGGAAGCTATTCCCATCGGAGTGGTAGTTCTTGATTTTGAAGGCCAACCTTGCTATGTTAATCGTGCGGGAAAGCAGTTGCTCGGCAAAGGGGTTTTACCATTAAATACCGTTGATAATTTGTCGGAAGTTTATCAAATTTATCTCGCGGGTACTGATACTATTTATCCGAGCGAAAATTTGCCCATCGTCCGAGCTTTGAAGGGCGAAACTTCCACGGCTGAGGATATGGAAGTTCATCTACACGACAATATAATTCCGATCGAGATTTGGGGAACACCAATTTTTGACGAGGATGGTAGTGTGGCTTTTGCGATCGCAGTTTTTCAAGATATTACAGAACGTAAACAAGCAGAAAGCGATCGCCATAAGTTTATTAATGAACTCTCTCTCCTCAATCAAAGTCTGGAAGCCTCCCTAGATGCCGAATCAGAATTAACTGATGCCTATGGGCGGTTTGTTCCCCATCAATTTCTAAATTTACTGGGATATGAAAGCATTATAGAAGTTAATTTGGGAGATCAAACACAGCAAGAAATGTCGGTTTTATTTGCGGATATCCGGGATTTTACAACGCTTTCTGAGACCATGACACCCCAAGAAAATTTTAATTTTATCAATGCTTATTTGTCGCGGATGGAGCCGGCTATTGCTAGAAATAATGGGTTCATCGACAAATATATAGGTGATGCAATTATGGCTCTATTTAGCGACTGTGCCGATGATGCTGTTAAGGCTGGTATTGCTATGTTAAATATTCTCAAAGACTACAACAAACACCGTCAAAATGTGGGATACATCCCCATTCAAATTGGGATTGGCATTAACACAGGTTCTTTGATGTTGGGGACAGTGGGTGGCAAAAGTCGGATGGATAGCACTGTGATTAGTGATGCGGTTAATTTGGCCTCTCGGATTGAAGGATTGACTAAAGATTACGGCGTACCGCTGTTAATTTCTCATGCCACTTTTGAGAAGTTGCGAAATCCGGCTGATTATGCTGTTCGCATCGTCGATAAGGTACAGGTCAAAGGAAAATCTCAATTTGTAACAGTTTATGAAGTATTTGATGCCGAACCAGAGGAGGTGAGATTGGCAAAGCTAGAAAATTTGCCCATATATAATGAAGCTATGTTATTGTGCGATCGCAAGGAGTTTCGAGAAGCGGGAAAATTGTTTGAAGAGTGTTTGCGGAACAACCCTAGCGATCGGGTGGCTCGCATTTATCTCAAACGCTGTCGAGATTGGCGCACTTTACTCAAAGGAATTTGATATTTGGGCATCGGGAATGGGGCAGAGGGCATCGGGCAATTTTAGATTTTGGATTCTGGATTAATGATACGTACTTGGGAATTATTGCGTAAAATGACAATGGGAACAGCTAGGTGGCTGCTAAAAATATTTATCAGACCTTCGGTGATTAAAGTTCTAGCGCTGTTGAGTCTTTGCTGCTGTTTAATTATAAGCTGCCGACAGCCGACAAATCCATCGGTTAACTCTGGCGCTGACAATACTCAAAAAGATCGGATTACCATTGGCACAACCTTGAAACTGCGGACGATCGACCCTGGGGATGCCTACGAAGTGATATCAGCACAATTGTTGCACAATTTGGGCGACACTCTCTACACCTATGAGTCGGGAACTACAAAGTTAATCCCGGATTTAGCCACAGCCATGCCCAAAATCAGCCCCGATGGATTAACCTATATAATTCCTCTGCGTCAAGGGGTGATTTTTCATGATGATACACCCTTCAATGCCGCAGCAATGGAGTTTTCTTTACAGCGGTTTATCAAAAATGGTGGCCGTCCAGCTTTCCTGTTAGGTGATGCTGTAGAATCAGTGACAGCGACGGGCGAATATGAGTTAACTGTTAAATTAAAAAAGCCTTTTGCGGCTTTTCCGGCCATGCTAACCTTTGCTGGTACTTGTGCCATTTCTCCGAAAGCTTACGAAATTGGCGACGGTAAATTTAAACCAGATACATTTGTGGGAACCGGACGCTACAAGCTAGCCAAGTATGGCACCGATTCTCTCAAAATAGATGTATTTGATAAATATTGGGGAGAAAAACCCCAAAATAAAGGAATAGATTTGTTGCTGCTTTCTAGTTCCGCCAATTTGTTTAATACTTTTCGCACGGGTGCGATCGATGTTGCTTATTTATCTCTGGATGCAGATCAAGTTCGCAGTTTGGATGAGGGAGCAAAAAAAGGGAAATGGCAGGAATTCGAGGCCGAGAGTAGTACCGTCAGTTATATGACGCTGAATATCCAGTCTAAACCCCTGGATAATATATATGTGAGACAGGCGATCGCAGCTACGATCGATCGCCCACTAATTAACGATCGCGTACTCCGTGGACAAGCACAGCCACTGTACAGTCTGATTCCCACAACCTTTGACGTTCAAAAACCCGTTTTCAAAGAACTCTACGGCGATGCCAACATGGTAAAAGCCAAGGAATTATTGACTAAAGCGGGATACTCAGCAGCAAATCCTTTAGTATTGCAAATCTGGTATCCTTCATCTTCCGCAAAAAGAGGTTTAGTGGCGAGTACCATCAAGGCCATAGCTAAACTCAAGATGGAGGGAATTCTACAGATAGAAGTTAATAGTGTGGAATCTCCCACTTTATTTCAAAATATTGAGAAGGGAATTTATCCTGCGGTGTTAGTGGATTGGTACGCCGACTTTTTCGATGCCGATAACTATATACAGCCATTTTTAGATTGTGCCGAAGGTTCGGTTGCTGGCGGCTGTTCCAAGGGTGCTAGCCAGGGTCAGGGTTCGTTTTATTATAACGATCGCGTGAATCAACTGATCGCCAAACAGCGCCAAGAACCAAACCCACAAATCCGCAACGCCATTTTTGGTGAACTTCAAGACATACTAGGTAGAGATGTACCTTTCATCCCCCTCTGGCAGGATAAAGATTATACTTTTGCTCAAAAAAATATTACAGGTGTTAGCTTAGAACCGACGCAAGCTTTTCCGTTTTGGTTCCTGAAAAAGCAATAATTTTTAACAAATTTTAACTTTGTTAAAACATCTAAAATTATAGCATTTTTGGGGTACACAACACAGTGATAATAATCACACTATATCCAGATGTCGATCGCTCAAGATCCTTCAAAAATAAACTAAATTTGTAAGTAGAGATTTGGTGGGAGCGGGTATATGAAGTTTGAGATTTTGGCAGCTACAGGGTTACTAATTGCGATCGGTTTTGCCTCTCCAGTGAAAGCCGAAAATCCCGCAGAAGTCAAGCAGTTACTAGAAACCAAAATTTGTTCCGGTTGTGACTTGACAGGAGCGCAACTTTCTGGTATAGATCTCAGCGGTGCAGATTTGAATGGGGCGAATTTGAGTGGGGCGAATTTGAGGGGAACGAATCTCAATGAAGCCAAGCTGAATCAAGCCAATCTCAAAAATGCCAAACTAGCCGGTGCGAGCTTAATCGCTACGAGGATGCACGGTGCGAATTTGGAGCAAGCTGACTTGAGCCGTGCTAATCTGAATTTGGCTGGTTTAGTGATTGCGAATTTGAAGAATGCCAATCTCAGCAGCTCGAATCTAATCGGAGCTAATTTGGAAAGTGCTAATTTGACTGGCGCAAACCTCAAAAATGTTCGTCAGTCATTGTTGAATCTAGCCAATGTCACTCTCAAAGGTGGGAGTTTGTTCGGAATGGATATGGTGGGAGTCAACCTACGGGATGCAAATTTGACCGGTGCAAATTTGACTGGTGCAAATTTGGTGGGTTCCGACTTGACAGGCGCTAACCTCAGAAATGCAAATATGGCCAATGTAGAGTTGAAGAATGCTGCACTGCCCTAGGGCGATCGCCTATTTTGATATCAGACGATCGTGCTTAACAACTTTAATATAAAAATGTAGGGGTAGTTCAGAAACTGCCCCTACACTTTTAATTGTCAAGGATTAATCTTCTTCGTGAGCATCTTGGGGAAAACGAATGATGTCATCGTCGCCGAGATATTCGCCATTTTGAATTTCAATCATCACCAGGGGAATCACGCCAGGGTTTTCCACACGGTGAGCAGCATTCATGGGAACGTAGGTTGACTGTTTTTGCATCAAAATAGTTTCTTTGTCATCGCAGATCACTTTAGCGGTACCGGAGACGACAACCCAATGTTCGCTGCGGTGATAGTGCATTTGGGTGCTGATGTGGTGGCCCGGTTTGAGTTCGATGCGATTGATTTTATAGCGATCGCCAGCGTCGATGATTGTAACTTTGCCCCAGTAGCGGGTTTGGGTGCGAGTATCTATTGTTTCCATTGTTTCGACTGTTTCCATTGTTTTCGCCCTGCTGTTGGTGTCGCCAACGGTATCTGCTGTGAATATTTGTAGTTGAAAGTATAGCAGGAATATGGAAATAATAGCCGATTAGAAAGACGGTCTTCATCTAAAACTTTACGGAGATATTCCCAAGTTTCAGTTTGTTCCTGTTCATCTCCCTCCTCCACCCATGAATTGATTAAATCAATTGCACCTTGATTTCTTTTTATCCGTTCCTCCAGCGACAGTTTAGTCATATCTATTTTCTCAGGTGTGGGGGCCAGCTCGGACAATATGGGCTTTACTGTCACCGTTTCCAGAAGTAATCGCATCATCTGAAGTAAGTTTGGCCAATATTCTCTGGGAGTTTGCTGAATTATGCGGAGAAATTCGGCGATGGGCTCGCTTAACGGGCGATCGATCTCTTTCCCTTCAGCCATAGGAATTTCGGGCGCGGAGGTTACGGTTCCTTGGGTTTCGCTGCTTAAAACTTGTTCGGACATAATTACTTTTCTCCTTTCTCTTATCTATATTATGTGCTGTTGATTAACCATGTTGAGAGGCTTTGGCAAATATTGTGAGAAAAAAGTGCCCCTACGTGCGATCGTAGGGGCGGCTTTTTCTAACCATTTATGTCGGAAACAAACAATGTAATAAACCCGCCTCGGCTCAACGACAAAATGGCGTTGAATTAGCAAGAACAGAGTTCACAATTGCTAAGTTTCCATTCAATTAGTTTCCCCAACGAGTGGGGACTCCATTCTGGTATTACGCCAAAACAGACGAGAACGAGTTTCCATTCAATTAGTTTCCCCAACGAGTGGGGACTCTGGAATCTATCTATCATGAACTTTAAAAATTTCATTGCTGCAAGTTTCCATTCAATTAGTTTCCCCAACGAGTGGGGACTGGCTGTGAGCGATGCCACAATAAAGCAATATTTGTACCGTTTCCATTCAATTAGTTTCCCCAACGAGTGGGGACCCCTGCATTATACACCCAATACACCGCAAGGTGTCCAGAGGCCATTTGCGAGGGATAGCAAATTTGTACCTGCAAACCACCTCCGAGCATACCATCGAAATTGTTGAAACCCTTACAGGGCAATATATCGAGGGATAGAACGAACTTGCGCGATCGCAGCCATTTCTTCCATCCCTCGCGAGTGATATACCAAATCTGGGTTTATTAACCTTTAACTGGTTCCCAGGCTAGAGCCTGGGAACCGAGATCCAGAGGCTCTGCCTCGCTTGCGGACAAAAACAGGAGGCAGAGCCTCATAGAAGGCATTCCCAGGCTCTAGCCTGGGAACCAGCAAACTATTTTATTTTTACAGTTAAATTTCTGCTTGGACTGCTTGATCTAAACGATTAGTTTCACCTTTGGCATCTTTGAGTAAGTCATCCCAATTGTCTGGAGGGATGCCACTTTCAAGCATTTTTTTGAAAATTCGATAAGCGTCTGTCTTACTGTCATAAGCTCGCTTAGAGTTCTCATCATTCACCCAGGCGAAAACAATAATTTTAGCCTCTTGATGATATCTGAAAAACAGTCGGTACTGCTGAAAAAATTTAGCTCTAAACCAGTGCTTATAATCATCTCCTAGCGTATCACCCTGGCGATAATCACTACGTGTTGGATCTTGAGGAATAACATCAAATGCCAGCTTTGCTATGGCAGCTAAACGCTTTGTAGCATTTTTATGCTTGTAGTCTTGAGGATACTTCTGACGCAAATGTTCAACTTGCGTCAGAAGTTCTTCAAACTGGTTGAGGAAGAGAGGATGGGCAAATATATTCCACCCATTAATCACCAGCGGCTGATTTACAGACAAACTTATTCATCCTCATCCGAGAGTGGTGCATCCAGATCAAGATCAATTTCAGAAACTAAGGACTGAACACGACTGACTAAATCAGAGCTAATTGCTTGTAAGTGGTGAGGATTTTGTCCCATATCTCGTGCAATAAATTTCAGAAACAGTCGAAGTATCGGATCGCTTTCTGTCGAGTTAGCACGAGAAATGACTACTTGACCGTCAGAGTCGATCGTATAGCAGATTTTATCACGCTTATTCAAGCCAAGGGCTTTGCGAACTGGCTCAGGAACTGTAGTCTGATAGCGATCGGTCAGAGTAGACTCTGAGTATAGGGCTAGTATTGCAGCCATAGCAACCTCTAAATCTGGCGGTTCAAATCTATGGTAATGCAACCGCATTGTCTTGTCAAGAGACTACTGGTTTAGCTGGTTCCCAGGCTCTAGCCTGGGAACCGAGATCCAGAGGCTCTGCCTCGCTAGCGGACAAAAATAGGAGGCAGAGCCTCATGGAAGGCATTCCCAGGCCAGAGCCTGGGAACGAGCAATCAAGCCTGGGAACGAGCAAAACCAGCCAACACCTAGACTTTGAGCTTCCGACGGCGAATCAGCACGCTCATAACTTGCTTAGGATTAGCCGCACGCTGTACCGGACTCCAATCCCCCACTTCCGCAAAACCCAGTCGGTACAAAGTGAGTATCGTTTCCCTCACACCCTGGGGCGAACCTGTAACCGTTACACACACCACATCCTGTTCCGATACTGGTGCTGATTCGTCATTTGGCCGTTCAGATTCGTGATCATCAGGCAAAAATTCCTGTGACATATTATTTTCTCCTGGTTTTGGGTTTTCTAGAAAAACCCAAAAACCCAGCCGCCCCGCATTTCAACACATAGCAGGGCGGCTACAGAGAATGTTAAGATTCTCGGAGCCTCCAGACTGCTAGTCCCAGTTTGGCGGTTAGCTGTCCATTGCTGTTGGCGCAGCTTTGGGCGAAGCGAAGCGGAGGGAGTGCAACTAGATTTTCGGGCGACGACGTGGCTGCCTTCTCTACAAGCAAAGCAACCTCTTACTCAAAAGCGTAGCCGCATAGGGGGGGCCCGTGTCAATCCATTTTGGATTTTAGATTTCCCTCGCGAGTGATATATCAAATCTGGTTCTAACTGGTTCCCAGGCTAGAGCCTGGGAACCGAGATCCAGAGGCTCTGCCTCGCTTGGGGACAAAAACAGGAGGCAGAGCCTCTGGGAAAGCATTCCCAGGCCAGAGCCTGGGAACGAGCAAACACGCCTTTCATGGCGTGGTGATAAAATTAAGCTGCTAATAATATGGCGGAATGAACAATGATGACTCACTAACCCCTCCTGATAACCTTTTGCAGGCCCTCGCGACTAGAGTACGTGTTCTGCGGAGGGAGCAAGGTTTAACCCAAGAACAACTTGCCGATCGGGCTGGGTTGAACCCCCGCCACATTCAGAAGGTAGAAGCTGGGGAACTAAATGTCACAATTAGTACGTTGTCTGCCTTAGCTTTGGCTCTTGGTGTCACAATTACTGGCTTAATAGAACCACATCTTGTCTCTGAGTCTAGACCTCAGACTACTAGCCTGTCACGCCTCTCTCCAAATGAAATGCTGCCATGTTGCAGAAACACTGATGCACTAAATTCTATCGGTCTGACTCCCGAAATGCTATGCCATGCAATTTTCCATGCGTATACGGTGATAGATTCGATAGATTCTAGTTTGCTTGAAGGCGGTTTGGAGCGTCTCGCCGGCGGTACAGTTGAACTAGCAAATTTATCTTCTATTTTTGGTAACTTACTAGGTGCTGGAGTAGCTCTTCATTCGGGCGGACAGTTTGTTCGCAATGGTTCCCACAAGTTTCCCGATTTGGTATCTGTTAATAGTAATTTTGAATCTGGAATAGAGATCAAGGTAGCTCTCGAAACCAACATTCCGAAAGGACATCTGGCAAAATCAGGAATATACTTCACCTTTCGTTATGTATTAGTGACTGTAAGCGGTTTCGATCGGTCTCATCGCGGTGACATAGTTTCAATTTGGGAAGTTCGATGTGGAAGGCTTTCTGATATTGACTTCTCGTTAAGCAACACAGCAGGTGATAGTGGAAAGACGGCTGTGATTAAAACTGAAGCACTGCGCCAAATGAGTCTAGTGTATTTTGACCAAGCACTATGTCCGTACAGGAGATATGTTTATTTCAACTAGCTTTGACTTGGCATACCTCTAATTACAACTGTGCCAGCAATGCTGTAGCAATTGCACGACTCAAAAGTGGCGGAACAGCATTACCAATTTGTTTAACTATCTGACCACGGTTGCCTATAAATATGTAGTCATCATCAAATCCTTGAAGTCTGGCTCCTTCCCTGGGAGTAAGAGCTCGGTCTTGATACGGGTGAATACATTTATTTGAACCAGGGTGTACAAAGTTGACAGTTACAGTAACAGAAGGTTCATCGGGTTCTATTCGGCTATATGAGGTACTAAAGCCACTACTTACCGCTCCGGGAGGCAAGGCAAAAATATTTGAGCCTGCATATTTAATCACCTTTAACATTTTTTCAGTGTGAGCGGTGGCTTCGTGTAGTGCAAGCACTTTCTCAGTTTTACGCCGTTCCAATTCATATTGAGTAGGAGAAATATCACATCGATAGTGAGTGTCTTTTTCTCCAGCACTCACCTCCGGCAGGTCGTGAATTGCCTCCATAACTGTAACCGCTGGTGCAAGGATATATTGCATTAACGGATAGGTGCGTAATACTTTCGGATGACTGAGAGGAGCCATACTGCGACCTTCAAAATAGTGAGTAATTTCGGGAAACTTCACCTTATTGTTATTTCCAAAACGGCCGATAATAACTACCCTTTCTCTCCTTTGAGGTAGACCATAGTGGACTGCATTGAGCACTCGCCAATCTGTGGAATATCCAATAGCTTCAAATAGTTCGACAATTTGTTTAATTGTCTGTCCGTTCTTGTGGCTGATTAAGCCAACCACATTTTCCATGACGAAAAAAGTTGGCTGATAGAACTGAACCAATAATGCAAATGACTCAAACAGTGTATTCCGAGGATCATCAACATTCAGACTACGAAATGGACGTACTGACGAAAAACCCTGACATGGTGGGCCTCCTATAACTACATCAACATCCCCAGGGGTAAGTCCAGTAGTTTTGCAAAACTTATTAGGTGACCATTGTCTGATATCTCCCTCGATCGCACAGACATCTTTGTGATTTGCTTTAAATGTCCTCAGTCGATCTCGGAGAATGTCAATACCAGCTTTTACCTCAAATTCACCTGTCGCCTCAAATCCTGCTGAAAAACCGCCCGTACCACAAAATAAGTCGATAATTTTCAATTTCTGTCCCATTGCTGCTCTTTAGTATTAGCTAATACTATATCAAGTGTCTTATGTAATTTTTAGTTTAGCAGCTAGACAATAAGTATACCAAATAAAAAAATGTAATACCCAGATCCCCGACTTCTGAAAGAAGTTGGGGATCTAACAGCGAGAGTTTTACGTTTAATTAGGTTGATTTACTTACTTGCTCAACACGCCTTCGGGAATGCCCAAAAGATCCTCAATCCGAGGCATATCTTCCACAGCAATCACTCGCCCTTCATCCTCGAAACCAGCAATTTGATCGAAGTTTAAATACCGATACAAATCATCAGCAAAAGGATTAATCTTCTTCGCCACAATCTCCATGTATTCTGGGACTGTGGGAATTCGACCCAACAGCGAACAAACTGCGGCTAATTCTGCCGAACCAAGATAAACTTGCGCATCTTTCCCCATGCGGTTGTTGAAGTTTCGAGTGGATGTTGAAAATACCGTTGTGGCATCTTTAACCCGTGCTTGATTTCCCATGCAAAGACTGCAACCGGGCATTTCTGTACGAGCTCCAGCGGCTCCAAAAATGCTGTAATAACCTTCTTCTTTGAGTTGTTGTTCGTCCATGCGAGTTGGGGGACAAATCCACAGGCGGGCTTTCACTTCCCCAGCACCTTCCAATACTTTCGCGGTGGCGCGGTAGTGACCGATATTGGTCATGCAAGAACCGACAAATACTTCGTCAACCCGATCGCCCGCAACCTCACTTAACAACTTAACATTATCCGGGTCATTGGGTGCAGCCACAATGGGCTCTTTAATCTCATTCAAGTCGATTTCAAGGATTTCGACATATTCAGCATCAGCATCAGCCTCCAGCAACACCGGATTTGCCAGCCATTCCTCCATCTTCGCTACGCGGCGCATCATTGTCCGCGCATCTGCATAGCCCCGCGCCATCATATTTTTCAGCAGCGCCACATTGGAACGAATGTACTCAGAAACAGTCTCCACGCTCAGTTTAATCGTGCATCCAGCACAAGAACGCTCGGCCGTGGCATCAGTCAATTCAAAAGCCTGCTCGACCTTCAAATCTGGCAAACCTTCAATCTCCATAATCCGTCCAGAAAAGATGTTTTTCTTGTTCTGTTTCTCGACGGTTAGCAAACCTTTTTGAATTGCTACATAGGGAATTGCATTCACAACATCCCGCAGGGTTACTCCCGGCTGCAATTCACCTTTGAACCTTACTAAAACCGACTCCGGCATATCCAAAGGCATCACGCCCAAGGCAGCAGCAAAGGCCACCAATCCCGAACCCGCCGGAAAGGAAATTCCCAAGGGAAAACGAGTGTGAGAATCGCCACCAGTTCCTACGGTATCTGGCAATAACATCCGGTTTAACCAGGAGTGAATAATGCCGTCTCCGGGACGCAAAGCTACGCCGCCTCGTTGAGCCATGAAATCGGGTAATTCATGGTGAGTTTTGACATCAACTGGTTTTGGATAGGCCGCGGTATGACAAAAACTTTGGATTACCAAATCGGCGCTAAATCCCAAACAAGCTAGTTCTTTTAATTCGTCCCTTGTCATCGGGCCGGTGGTATCTTGGGAACCAACTGTGGTCATCACTGGTTCGCAGGATGTGCCGGGACGAACGCCGGACAAACCGCAAGCTTTTCCGACCATTTTCTGGGCTAAAGTAAAGCCTTTGTGGGTGTCTACTGGGATGGTGGGGCGGGTGAAAATAGTGCTGATTTCTAGTCCTAAAGCTTCGCGGGTTTTGTCGGTTAAAGTGCGTCCAATTAATAGAGGAATTCGACCGCCGGCGCGAACTTCGTCTAATATTGTGTCTGGTTTAAGGGTGAATGTGGAGATGATTTCTCCCTCGGAGTTGGTGATTTCGCCTTTGTAGGGATGGATGGTAATTACCATGCCTGTTTCCATTTTGGCGACGTCGCATTCGATCGGCAATGCACCGGAATCTTCAGCGGTATTGAAGAAAATCGGGGCGATCGCACTTCCGAGAATATAACCGCCGTTGCGCTTGTTCGGCACAAACGGAATATCATTGCCAATATGCCACAGCACGGAATTAATAGCCGATTTCCGCGAGGAACCGGTGCCGACAACATCGCCAACGTAGGCTACCGGATGACCTTTTTGCTTCAATTGGGCAATGGTTTGCAGAGCACCGGGCATTTTACTTTCCAGCATCGCCAAAGCGTGCAGGGGAATGTCCGGCCGCGTGGTAGCCTGGGGGGCCGGTGACAAATCGTCGGTATTCGTCTCTCCCGGCACTTTAAACACCGTTACGGTGATGGCATCGGCTAGTTGCGGGCGACTGGTAAACCACTCGGCATTCACCCAAGAGTCGATGACTTGTTTGGCGTAGGGATTGATATCGGACAGTTCCAAAACGTCGTGGAATGCGTCAAATACTAACAGGGTTTTGCTGAGGGCGCGGGCTGCGGTGGCGGGAATTGCGGTTTCCGCTGTGGGATTGAGCAAATCGATGAGGGAGTGGACGTTGTAGCCGCCCATCATTGTCCCTAGCAGGTAGACTGCCCATTTGGGCGAGATTAGGGGACTCTGGATTTCTCCTTTGGCGATGCTGGTCAAAAATCCCGCTTTGACGTAGGCTGCTTGGTCTACTCCGGGTGGCACGCGATCGCGCAATAATTCTACTAAGGTTTCTTCTTCGCCCGGTGGCGGATTTTTGAGCAATTCGCAAAGTTCGGAGGTTTGCTGAGCATCTAGGGGCAGTGGGGGAATTCCCAAGGCTGCCCGTGAAGCTACGTGTTGGCGGTAAGATTCAAGCATTTCTGTCCTTCGTTGATTGTTTGCAGTTCAGTTTACTTTGAAAACTAGGAGCTTGTACTCATGATTGGACAAAGTATCCCACTCTATAAAAACTTAACGCAAGGGTAAAAAAAGTGGAGTTCAATACCAAAGACAAATATTCACCGAACTTGCCCGCAAGTCAAATTCAAAAATTTAGGGTATCGGAGCATCACTCTTTTTCACCAAAAGTCGATGAATTAGGCTGGTTTATGATACTATAATATTATGGTACTTGTTGCCCTATTCCTACATAAGCTCAGTCTCCCCTCCATAACTTAACAATCGCTTGAGCTAGTTTGTTTGTGAAAAAAGATACCTAATTATTAAAGTTAAGTGACTCTGGGGCTAAACTAATCAAAAACAGTGGATTAGTTTAAACTGCAAGTGGGGTGAAAAATTCCTCACTTACTTACAGCGATTCCTCAAAAGGAAAAAAAACTAAATGTTATAATTTATAGGGTTTAGGGTGGGGTTGTTTCAGGATTCAGATAATGCTAGAGATCGGTGTCGATCGTCCGGGATTGTCTAAAATCGCCAACTACCAAAAATTCATAGCCCTCGGTAAGAGGTAAAGGAGTCAGGTTTTGTGCAAAAAAGATTATTAGAATGGGTCAATCAAAAACTGGAAAGTTTGATCCCCGAACACTGTCAGAGTTGTGACTTTAAGTCGGAAGTCCGGGAAGCGCTGCAAGATACTCAAGAATTATTGCTGACGATCGCTGAGTCGATGCCGCTCCCTTTGGCGATTAGCAGTCTGGCTGACAGTACCATTCTTTATTGCAACGATTTGTGTGCTACTTCTTTCGGAATCAAACGCGCAGATTCGATCGAGCATCAAAAAGCCGAAACACTTTACAACAACCCCGCAGACCGCCAGAAATTACTGGAGGAACTAGCTCGCAATCAGCACGTCTCCGAGGCAGAAGTCTGCCTCAAAAA
Source organism: Microcoleus sp. CAWBG640 (assembly GCF_020883015.1). Classification (NCBI taxonomy): domain Bacteria; kingdom Bacillati; phylum Cyanobacteriota; class Cyanophyceae; order Oscillatoriales; family Microcoleaceae; genus Microcoleus; species Microcoleus sp. CAWBG640. The sequence goes on along the minus strand of NZ_JAHRFC010000055.1, from coordinate 16,210 downwards.
GGCGGACGGCACATTATTTTGGGCAACTGTCTCGATGCGCTACCTGACTTTGCATTCGGAACAAGCTGTTTTGTCCGTGTTCTGCGATATTACCGATCGGAAGCGAGCCGAAGCTCTAGAACGGAAATTGCTGGCATCAATTCATTGTCGCGCTCGTCAGCAAGCCGCTGTAGCTTACTTAGGTCATCTGGCGCTGGGTGAAACAGATTTGTTGGCGCTAATGGACAGAACTGGAGTGTTGATTGCCCAAACTTTGGATGTAGAGTATTGTCAGTTTTTGGAACTATTGCCTTCAGGTCATGCTTTCCTGTTGCGATCGGGGTGTGGCTGGTCTGCCGAGCTTGTTGGTAGCGCTACTGTCACTGCTTCACCACGGTCTCAAGCTGGCTATACATTGTCCGTGGGGGAACCGATTATCGTCGCAGATTTGCGGGTGGAAACCAGGTTCAGTGAATCGCCACTGCTGCACAACCAGCAAATTGTCAGTGGTGTCACGGTGCTGGTTCCGGGCACTCCCGGTATGGCTAAGACGAACTGGGGAGAATCCATTGAAGTCCCCAATACGACATCTCCTGTTTGGGGTGTTTTGGGGGTTCACAGCACTCAAGAGCGGGTTTTTAGCCAAGATGATGTTTATTTTGTGGAGGCGATCGCCAATCTGTTAGCCGCGGCGATCGAGCGGATTCGATCGTCAGAACGCCTGCAAATGATGGAAAGGGCGATGGAGAGTGCCACCAACGGCATTGCGATCGCGGATGCGACAGTTGCCGACAATCCGATTATTTATGTCAATCCCAGTTTTGAGCGGATCACAGGCTATAGCCGAGAGGAATTAATTGGTAAAAATTGCCGATTCTTACAGGGCCAAGGCACTAATCCAGCCTCTGTCAAAAAACTCAAAAAATCTATTGAAGAAGGCAAAGAATGCCAAGTTATTTTGCGTAACTTTCGGAAAGATGGTACGCCTTTTTGGAACGAACTTTCTATTGCTCCGGTGTACAACTCGCGACGACACTTGACCCACTTTATTGGGGTTCAAACAGATGTCACAGACCGTCAAAAAGCCGAAGAAGAATTATACTCAAAATCTCAAGATCTAGCTACTTTTAGTGCCAATCTCAAACATTTACATCGAATTACCACCTATAATTATCAAAATTTTCAAGAACTGGTTGATGATTATCTAACCGCGGGTTGTTTGATTTTTGGTCTGGCTATTGGCATCATTGCTAAAGTGGAAAATCAATCTTTTATAATTAGGTCTGCCAAGACAGAATTAGAATTTTTAGCTCCGGGATTAGAATTAAACCTAGAGGATACTTACTGTGACGCAGTGATTAAGTTCAAGAAAACAATGGCCTGTTCTCACATCAGAGAACTACTGGATGAGGATGACCATCCAATTTATCAAAAATTGGGTCTGGAATCCTACATCGGCACACCTATATTTGTTAATAATAAAATCTATGGTACTTTGAGTTTTTGTTCACGAGAAGTCAGACGTAAAAATTTTGCATCCCAGGAAAGAGAAATTATAGAATTGATGGCTCAAAGCCTGGGTAAATTTCTGGCGGCTCACAGAATGGAAATAGAACGCCAGGAAGCAGAAAAAGAGCGATCGGAGTTGATAGTATCTCTCCAAGAAAGTGAAGAACGCTACCGCCGTCTAGTCGAACTCTCTCCAGAAGCGATCGCCGTTCACTGTCAAGGTAAAATCGCCTATATCAACGCAGCGGGCGCAAAACTCCTCGGCGCTAGCTCTCCATCCGCGCTCATCGGCTTTCCGGTGTTGCATTTCGTCCATCCCAGCTATGTAGAAATCGCCAGAGAGCGGATTCGGAAAGTCGAGGAAGAAAATAGACCGATCGAACTGGCGGAAGAAAAATTGATGCGCCTAGATGGAACCATCATCGATGTGGAAGTGGCTGGTATACCCGCTACTTATCAAGGCTCAGCCGCTGCCCAAATTATTATCAGAGACGTCACCGAACGCAAACGAGTAGAACAGCAACTCCTGCACGATGCCTTTCACGACGCACTAACAGGTTTGCCAAACCGCCTCTTATTTATCGATAGACTCGCACAAGCGATACAGCTTTCTCAATATTCTCCCGATTACAAATTTGCCGTCCTATTCCTAGATTTAGACCGCTTCAAAGTAGTTAATGATTCTCTAGGACACATTCTCGGTGACAAACTGTTAATCGCTCTGGCGCAGCGACTTCAGAATTGCGTGCGCGTTACTGATACCGTCGCCCGACTTGGCGGAGACGAATTTACCATCCTCCTAGACCGCATTCAAAACCTCAGCGATGCCACCCTAGCAGCTAACAGAATACAAAAAGAATTGACCATACCCTTTAACCTGGAAGGTCATGAAGTATTCACCAGCGCTAGCATTGGCATAGTTTTTAGTAGAGACGAAGTAGAAGCATTAGAAGAGGAAGATTTGAACGGTCAGCAGAGTGCTTTGTATCACCATCCCGAAGAATTGCTGCGGGATGCCGACATTGCGATGTATCGTGCTAAAGCTTTGGGTAAGGCTCGCCACGAGGTGTTTAATTTGGCGATGCACGACCAAACTATGTCACTGTTGCAGTTAGAAACAGACCTGCGATTGGCGATTTTTGGTAAGGAAGAATTAGGAAAAGATAAGGACGAAAGTTCCCATTTTATTGTTAACTATCAACCGATTATTTCGATCGTTACTGGTGCGATCGAGGGTTTTGAAGCTTTAGTACGGTGGCAGCACCCGGTTCGGGGTCTAGTGCCACCGTCTACTTTTATTCCGGTAGCTGAAGAAACAGGCTTGATTGTACCTCTGGGAGCGTGGGTATTGCGGGAATCTTGCAGGCAATTGCGCCAGTGGCAAGAAATGTTAATGTCAATGAAGGAAGAAGGAAGAGGGAAGAAGGAAGAAGGAAGAAGGAAGAAGGAAGAAGGAAGAAGGGGGAGAGGGGGAGAGAAGGCTACTAATGCCCAATTCCCGATGCCCAATTCCCAATGCCCAATTCCCGATGCCCGATGCCCCATTCCTAATTACCGATTACCAATAATTGACCCTTGGCAATTAACAATGAGTGTTAATCTGTCTCCAAAACAGTTAGGTATGCCCAATTTGTTGGATCAAATTGATGAAATTTTGGCAGAAACAGGCTGCGCTCCAAGTTGTTTAAAATTGGAGATTACTGAAAGCGCGATCGTGGAAAATGTGCAGAAAGCTAATACTGTGCTCTCTCAGTTGAAAGCTAAAAATATTCGGTTGTCGATCGACGATTTTGGTACGGGCTATTCGTCTTTGAGTTATTTGCACCGTTTTCCGTTGGATACCCTGAAGATCGATCGCTCTTTTGTAAGTCGTTTGGGAGCGACAAAAAATGGTGATGATGGAAGTCAGCATTTACAAATTGTGCGGGCGATTGTGACTTTGGCTCACAATTTGGGACTGGAGGCGATCGCAGAAGGTGTTGAGACAGCCGAACAGTTAGCACAGCTTAGGGAACTTGAATGCGAACTAGCTCAGGGATATTGGTTTTCTAAGCCTTTGGATGGTAATACTATCACTGAAATGCTCAAACGCTCGATCGATTCATAATAGGTTTCACATTTTTTGAAGTCCCCGCAGTTAATCCGTAGGGTGCGTCGCTGCGAGATATTGGATATAACTTACAGATTGTAGATGGCGACGCACCCTACTTGCTTCAGTTTAAATATAAATAATTTGGTTTTCCATTTCGTCGGCTGTTGTGGTATTCAGGATTGAAACGAGCCTATTCACAATTTTCCCCTATGGATGTCGGACTGCAATGATAATTCCATAATGTTTTCCCTCCCGACTGAAATATTCTTGAGCAAGCGCTGCAAAGTCATTTCGATTGTGGGTAAGAATAGCTGCTTTTTGGCTTATAGCATACTCTAACTGCTCGACATCTGTTTTTCCGAGTTGCCCTGCTTGTTTCGCAGTTGTTGCTTCAAAACCGCGAGAATGTAGCAAGCTAGCTACCAGCACATCGACATCTTCATCTAAATAAACATGGATAAAAATTTCACTCATTGATCTTTAACTCGCGGATCGATTAACTCATCAGGAATGCGGTTAAGTTCAATATACTTGTTAATTTCTTCTTGGCAATCTAGATAGTAGCTCAAGGCATCAAATACTTGTGCTAGGGTGAGGTGTGGCAAACGATGAGGAATCTCTTCTGGCGAAACTCCAATGCGCCACATCTCCACGATCGCCCGCACCGGAGTTCGGGTACCCTTGATGATGGGTTCACCACTGAGAATTTCATTATTTCTGACAATGTAACAGTGTTCTGTTGACTGAAGCATATTAGTTTGATTTCTCTATTTTGGAGAATCCATAAATATTTTAGCTCAATATGATAACTAATGAGGAGACGGCAGTGCCCATAGGTGTCAACTTAACGTCAAGCCCAGTCACAGACTGTTGTTTGACTATTAAATCTAGATCCCCCCTAGCCCCCCTTAAGAAGGGGGGGACAGGAATCTTTTCTTTCGTCCCCCTTCTTAAGGGGGATTTAGGGGGATCTAGACTTAGGTAAAAACGAGATTTATCAAAGCTCTCAGGCTTAAGTTGACACTAATGGGCAGTGCCGTTTCCCTACCCCAAGATAATCACGTAGGGACACTCCAAAAGCCGTCTCCTGATTCCGGGTAATATTAAGAATTAGCTTTGAGCGGAATTTCGATCGCAAATTCTGCACCGTTTCCTAGGGAAGAAGTGCATTGCAGGGAGCCGCCGTGTCTGTCGGTAATAATTTGGTAGCTAATGGACAAACCCATTCCAGTACCTTTACCAACAGCTTTCGTAGTAAAAAATGGGTCAAAAAGTCGATTCCGTACACTCTCTGGCATTCCAGGTCCATTGTCAGCTATCTTGACGAGTACGCGATCGGGTTTGGACAGTTCTGTTTTAATGGAGATAATACTAGGATTTTGGCGCATTTCCTCAGTAGAACGACCCAAATCTCGTTCTTCCAAAGCATCTAAAGCATTGCTCAACACATTCATAAATACTTGATTTAACTGTCCGGCATAACATTCCACTAAAGGCAAGTTAGCGTATTCTTTAATCACCGGAATCTCTGGATGATTGTGTTTAGCTTTAAGTCGGTGCTGCAAGATCATTAAAGTGCTATCTATGCCGTCGTGAATGTTGACTGCTTTCATTTCCGCTTCATCCATGCGGGAAAATGTGCGGAGAGAAGCCACAATTTGTTGAATTCTGTCTGCACCGACTTTCATGGAACTCAGCAATTTAGGCAAGTCTTCCATGAGAAAGTCGAGTTCAATATTTTCTACTTCTTCTTGAATTTCTGGCACTGGATCTGGATAGTGTGTTTGGTAAAGTTCGATTAGGTTGAGTAAGTCTTGGGTATAGTCGTTGGCGTGCGTCAGGTTGCCATAAATAAAGTTAACTGGGTTGTTGATTTCGTGAGCGACTCCCGCAACTAACTGACCGAGGGATGACATTTTTTCGCCTTGAACTAACTGCGATTGAGCGCTGGTTAATTTCTGCAAAGTTTGCTCTAATTCGTGAGCTTTGTTTCGAGTTTGGGTATAAAGATCGGCTTGATTTAGGGCGATCGCCAATTGAACTGTAATCGCTTGCAACAATTCTACTTCGCTGTCACTCCAGGGGCGCACAGCAGCGGAGTGGGCGCAGGCAACAACGCTCACGACTCCCGAAAGTGCCTGGATCGGAATTGCCAACACAGATTGGTAGCCCATAGGGCTAAGAGACTGTCTCCAAATAGGGTCTGTTATCGCTCCGAGATCATCGATTTGCAGCGTTTCTAGACGCAACATCTGTTCTCCTAAAGTGCCGAAGTCAGAAGCTTTATAGCAACCAACTAAATCGGGAAGTTCTCTGCTGCGAGATTCTTGAATAATTTCCCAAAATGCCTCTTCTTGTTCGCTACGGTACTGGGCAAAATAGCAGCGATCGATCTGCATGAAAGCACGAATTTCTTGGACTGCGACAGTAATGATGTTGTCAAAGTCCAGGGAATTGCGGATTTGAGTTGTGAGGCTGTTGAGCAATTTTTCTCGCTCGGCTTGCTGCTTGAGTGTGGCGGAAGAGCGCCTCAAAGTAAGTTCTGCTAGCTTGCGATTGGTAACATCTTCGGTAATTGCTAATAAATATTCTGGCTGACCATAGGCATCGATAATTGCGGTTTTCTTAGTATGAAATATCCGCGAGGCTCCTGTAGCTATTTCAATTTCTTCTTCCTCGATATCTACAAGTAGTCTGTTGTTGAGAACTTCCCGGTCTTTGGTCATCAAAGTTTGGGCTTGTTCTGTGGGGAAAAAGTCAAAATCATTTTTGCCTATAACTTGTGTGGCGGAAAAACCGAATAAGTGTTCGGCCGCTGGATTCCACAGTACAAACCGTAAGTCTGTGGCTGATTTGGCAACTACTCCTACTGGTAGGGTTTGGAGGACTGATTCCATAAATTTTTGGGTGCGTTGCAATTCGGCTTCTGCCAGTTTGCGATCGCTAATATCTCGCACGTTGGCAATGATGCTAACATTGCCGTTGAGATTAATTTGAGACAAGGCAATTTCTGCATCAAACGTTGAATTGTCTTGGGGACGCCTAGCTTTCCATTCAATGCGAGCTGTTTCTCCGGCTATTACCCTTTGCCAAATTTCGGCAAATTCTGCAAAGGGGTTTTCGGCCGTGGAATAGTCATTTTTAAATGATAATTTGGTGGCTTGGGAGGCGCTAACTCGATACATTTCTAACATTCGATTATTGACATCTAGAATGTTTCCTTCTAAATCATGAATGAAGATAGCATCGTAGACATTGTTAAATATAGTTCGGAGGTTTTGTTCGGAAATTTGGACTGCTGCTTCAGCGTTTTTGCGATCGCCGATTTCTAGTTCTAACTGGGCGACTGCTTGCCACAATTCGGCTGTGCGATCGTCCACTCTGTCTTCCAACTCGGCTGCTGCTTGTCGCAGGGCTGCTTCGGCGTTTTTGCGATCAGTAATGTCGATCGCAGTACCGAACAATTTTACCACATTGCCGTTGGCATCAGTTTCAGCTCTGCCCAGGGCGTTCAGGTGTCGCAGCGTGCCGTCGGGACGGTAAAGACGAAAGTCAAAATCAAAGGGAATGCCAAAGTCAACTCCCCGCTGTACTTCCGTCCCCCAAAATTCCAAATCTTCTGGATGGATCAGAGCGACTTGCTGTTCTCTAGTGGGTGCTGTGGCGGCTGGTTCGAGTCCGTGGATGCGGAAAAGTTCCTCTGACCAAGTAACGGTTCCCGTTGTGACATTGAGTTCCCAATTGCCGACGTGGGCGAGTCTTTGGGCTTCTTGTAGCTGTCGTTGGCTTTCGCGAATGGCTGTTTCTGCGAGTTTGCGATCGGTGATATCGAGCAAAACGCCACAAAATACGATTTCGCCGTTCTGATTGCGGGTGGGCACTGAGTCGCCCTGCCACCAGTGAATCTCGCCGTTGGGATTGACTAACCGCCCTTCGTAGTGCCAGGAAGATAGGTTTTCTACGGCTTCGTTGACGGAGGCGATGTAGCCATCCAAGTCTTCGGGGTGGATGCGGGAAATGAATGTATAGATGTCTTCCATCATTTCTGCTGCTGTGACACCGCCGATCTCAAAAATGCAATCGCTCATGTAGTCAATTCTCCATACTCCATCCCGGCTGGTAAACTGGAACACAGCTCCGGGGATGGTGGCTGCGATCGTCCGAAACTTGGTTTCGCTGACACTGAGGGCGGCAAAAGTCTGTCGCAGTTCGGCCGTGCGGGCTTCTACTCTGCGCTCTAGTTCGGCGTTGGCATGTTGCAAGGCTGCTTCTGCGATTTTGCGATCGGTAATATCGGTGGCAGTACCTGTGGTGCCGAGGACATTTCCTGCGTCGTCGAACAGGGCGATCGCATTGAACATCAAATGTTTCATGCTGCCGTCTTTGGCGATTTGGGTGGTTTCGTACTGGAAAACTGATTCTCCGGTAAGCAGGCGGGCGAAAACTTCTAAATCTTTCCGGCTTTGTTCTGGTGTCACAAAGTCGGAAAAAGGTCGGCCGACCATTTCTTCTGGTTCGTAACCGTAGATGTATTTGACTGCTGGGTTGACGAAGGTGTAGCAACCTTGGGCATCGACTGACCAAATCATGTCTTGGGAGGTTTCTACCAGGCTGCGGTATTTGGTTTCGCTGGCTTTGACTGATTCCTCTGCTAGTTTGCGTTCCGTTATGTCGCGGGAGACACCGACGGTCATTGTTACTTGGCCATCTTCGTTGCGGATCGGTGTTTTGACTGTACTAAACAGTCGCACTTCTCCATCGTGCCGCACGATCGGTTCTTCGGAAATTGCCAGAGTTTGTCCGGTTTCAAATACGAAACTATCATCTTTAATATATGGTCGAGTATCGTCTGGATTGGCCTCATGTGCATCTACAATTCCTTGAAGTTCCTCTTCACTCATGCCGTAATAGTCGCGAAATGCTTGATTAGCCCAGAGGATTTTTGATTGAGGGCCTTTGACTAATACCATATCGGCGATCGAGTCGAGAATTTGGTGATATCTTTGCTCGCTTTCCCGTAGTTGTTGCTGGGTGCGATCGATTTCTGCTAATTGCCTTTGGGTTTGCAAGTGCAATTCGGCTTGGTAGATGGCGATTGCTAGGTGTTCTCCTATTTGCTTGGCAAATTCGATTTCATCTTCTTGCCAATCACGGGGTTGGCCACACTGGTGAATGCACAGCAATCCCCACAAATGCTGCCCTTGCAGGAGTGGTACGACTAAGTTGGCTCGGATTTGAAATCGTTTGAGAATTTTCAGGTGACAAGGACTCAATCGCGCTTGATAGATATCACTGACAGCTTGAACGTAGCCTTTTTCGTAGTTGGCGGCAAATTGTTCTCCAAAGCAGCGATCGTGAACTTGTGCGCCTAGGGAGGGGCTGTATTGGGGTAGTACGTCTTCGGATACTATTTCGCCGTCGTTCCATTGGGAGTCGGGGATGAAGCGATAAATGGCGACGCGATCGGCATTTAGGAGTTGCCGGACTTCTGTGCTTGTGGTGTTGAATATTGTTTCTAAGTCTAGGGATTCGCGAATTTTGCCAATAACTCCCATCAGGGCTTGTAGCTTTTTGAACCAGGTTTGAGACTGCATTTCTCTTTCTAGATGAATTAACTTCATCCGCAAGCTGGTTACTTCGTGATACAGGTATTGATGAAACATATAGTATCTCTTGAGTTATTGTGTGGTTTGGTATAGATTTAGCGGACACCCCAATTAGCGATGTGTTGAGTTGAGTTTGGTAAATACTGGGACTTGATAGCAAATGCTATTGATTTTTCGGTAACTCAGCAGCAAATTATACTGATCTTACCAAGTGTTATTTTTCACCATCCTTCGCTCTGCATAAATTTTTTGTACCTTTAGTGATTGATTTTGCCCTCGATTATTTGGTAAGGGATCAATGGTAGTTAATTTTATAGTTTACTTAGTTTGACATTTTTTACCATCTGTGTTTGTTTTAATTATCACATTCTTATGATGACTGCAAAGTTAATTAGCTATCTTGCTGAAGGTGATAATTAAAAAATTTTATAGAGCGTGTTTACTCAAATTTATGGAAATTGAGCCGATGGCGTTTGAGCAAATTTTGCCTGTTAGATAGTAAGCCTAAATGATTGGTGCAAAAACTGTAGGGATAGTAGATGGTGCGTGCCTAACCCGAATATATTGGCGCAACCAGGGGGGAATCCCTCCGCTGCGCTTCGGCCCTAAAAGAATTACACAATTGATTCAGACCTGCTATAACAGAGGTGGAACTAAGAAGCAATAAGCAATCCCATCTAGGATTTGAGCAATTAACAAACTCCTCAGCGCATCGGGGGTTTCTATATTTAGCTATTATAGCAACCGCCCCGACGATTAGGACATTTTTGAACCCTAAAAGTATTGCTGTTATTGACTCTTCCTTCTTCCTCCCACCTATGCTATAACCTATATTTTATTCTATTTTAAGATGTCTACCAGATTTTTTAAGAAAAACCTAGGCTTTTAATCAGAATGATTCAAGATAGCCTTGGCTTCTTGAATACTTTGCCAAACTAATTTGCTGCATTCCATAAAAGCAGCTCTTTCAGTATCACTCAGAGCGAGTTCGATCACCTGTTCCACACCCTGATATCCCAAGCGACAGGGAACACCTAAAAACATATCTTGTACGCCGTATTGACCATGCAAATAAACGCAGCAAGGCAGTATTCTAGACTGATTCAATAGGATTGATTCTATCATGACACAGACAGAAGATGCTGGTGCAAAATAGGCACTAGAAGTCTTCATCAAGGTGACGATTTCTGCACCTCCGTGACGTGTCCGATCGACTAAACGAGCGATCGTCCCTGCATCCATAAGTTGACTAATGGGAATACCATTGACTGTAGAATAGCGGGGTAAAGGAACCATCAAATCGCCGTGAGAACCGAGGACAGTTGCATTGATTTCAGCAATCGAAACGCCCAACTCCATTGCAATAAAAGTTTGAAAGCGGGAGGAGTCGAGAATTCCTGCCATACCCATAACTCGGTGCTTTGGTAAACCGGTAGCTTCCAGGGCTAAATAGGTCATGACATCGAGGGGATTTGTGACTACGATTAAGATTGCTTCGGGGGAATAGGCGATCGCCTGTTGTGCGGCTTCAGTAACAATTTTAGCATTGATTTTAATTAAATCTTCGCGATTAATACCGGGCTTGCGTGGTATACCTGCGGTAATGACGATGATGTTTGAGTTAGCAGTATCAGCATAGTGGTTTGTACCGAGAATTTGGCGATCGTGTCGTTCTACACCCCTTGCTTGCATCAAATCCAAAGCTACACCCTGGGGCCAACCTTCCACAATATCTAGCAATACCACATCAGCCAGATTTTTTTCAGCTATCCGCTGGGCTAAGGTACTGCCAACTTTCCCTGCACCAATAATTGAGACGCGAGTTGATGGACAATTTGAGGTACTGGAATTGATAGAAGTCATTCTATTTTAGATTTGAGATTTTGGATGTTAGATTGGGAATTTTTACTCGTTCCCAGGCTCTACCTGGGAACGCAGATCGGTCGGCTCTGCCTCCAATTTTCCAAGCGAGGCAGAGCCTCTGGGCATGGTTTCCCAGGCAGAGCCTGGGAACCAGTTAAAGTTAGTTGAAATCTTCGAGTTGGTCTACCCGGAGCCAAATATTGGGGGTAGGGACTTTGCCAAATTTGACGAAGGCATAGTCACCACGAACATCGAGCACTTCGCCCTTAGTTTCAAATATATAGGAGGAAAAGCGTCGATCGCTGGCTTTTGCTTCCAAACTATTTTCCAATTTTTCGCGTAGGGCGCGGACTATGCTGCCTTTTTTAATTGCCATGACTTGCTTTGTTTAGTTTAAAAAACTATACAAATTTTAATCTAGATTTGCCTTTATAGCACTTTTTTCTCTTGACTACTGCCTCATAGACCTCTCCGATAATTATTGTGGAATAGGCATCCCTTCAACTTCGCTCAGGACACCGCCTGCCTGTTCTTGACTGTCTTTTTAGGAGATGTCTAATGACTACTGACTACTGACTGATGACTATGTTTGACAAACGGGGCAGAAATGAGTCGATCGCCCTGCTAATTTTATCCGTTCGATCGGTGTGGAGCAAGCGCGACAAGGTTGGCCTTTACGGTTATATACCCAAGCAACACCCCCATAGTTGCCATTGACGCCTTGGACGTTGAGAAAATTGCTGAAAGTAGTGCCACCAGATGCGATCGCCTTTTGCAAAACTTGAATAATAGCTGCATGGAGACGCCCAATTTGGTCTGCTGTCAAATCAGCGCACAGAGTTGTGGGCAAAACCCTGGACACAAACAAAGCTTCATCAGCGTAGATATTGCCCAAACCAGCCACCAGAGACTGGTCTAGCAATGCTGTTTTAATTGGTCGCGCCCTTCGGTGTAGCTTGTGGGCGAAATATGCTGTGGAAAATTCTGCTGAAAATGGTTCCGGACCCAACACTTTCAGGCCAGTGACAACGCTGGAAACCTCTGTTTCTGAAGGTACATACCACATTTGCCCGAAGGTGCGTTGATCTACAAACCGCAATTCTTGGTTTCCCTCAAGGAACAACCTGACTCGCGTGTGTTTTGGTAGCGGTTCCGATTGATTCACCCACAGAAGTTGACCTGTCATCCGCAGGTGAACTCCCAACCAGCCAAATTGGGAAGGAAGGAAGACAGAAGAAGTCAACCCCCCCCAGCCCCCCCCAAGTGGGGATGTTGAAGGAAGTACGGTCTGGGCGGGCACGGGGGCACCGCCCCTACATTGAGATAGTTCTGCCAGGAGGTATTTGCCGCGCCTGTACCACCGCTCGATCGACTTTCCTTTGAGTTTTGTCAAAAAATCGCTCGCAGACATAGAGCGGGCGATCGAGCTGGCTAACAGCACGTCTCCGCCCAAAATTGCTCGATCGAGGGTGAGATGATTGAGCCCCCGGCAAATAGTTTCTACTTCTGGCAGTTCTGGCACAATTAGCGCTCTTGAGTCTAGTTATTTGGTTAGCCTTCTTTAGGAGCGCCGTCGGCTGGTTTGGCTGCTGCTTTTGCTGCTGGTGCTTTTCCTGCGGCTGGTGCTGCTGGTGCTTTGGCTTTGGCTTTGGGGGCTGACACTTCGACTACTTCGCTGAGGGCGAAGTTGTTGGTATTGACGCCGGCATAATTTACGTTGTTAAAGCGAACGATCACTGGGTATTTAATGCCGCTTTGGTCTACGGTGGCAACGGTGCCGACTTCTTGATACCAATAAGATTCTTTGCGGAGAATCCGAACTGTAGAACCGCGTTGAGTCATGAGCTTTGTTTCCTTTGCGATAAATAAACGGATAAAGCCATTTTTTTCACTTTAGTCGATCGCGCGACGCATTTAAAGTCTGTCAGGAAATTTTTGTTTTATACGGTGTTTTTTGTGGTTATTTGTAAAGAAAGGTAAACTTTTTTGTAGTGTGAACTGTGGGAGGTAAAAATAAATAACCTCTTATTGTCTATCAAATAAAAGCAGTGCGATCGGGTTGATAAAAAAGTTTACAAATCGGAGAGTGGGGGGTGTTGGGGGGTTGAGAACCTAGAGATCCCCCCAACCAAGAGGGCGGGCACGGGAGCACTGCCCCTACAAGGGGGGAATGGAAGCATTCTCAAAGTCCCCCTTCTTAAGGGGGATTTAGGGGGATCTAGACTTCGATATAAACGAGAGATACAGAGGGTTTCAGTCTTCAGTTGAAAACCTGGAGATCCCCCCTAGCCCCCCTTAAGAAGGGGGGAACAAGAGTATTTAAAGTCTCTGGTTAATCCGGTAAATTATCCTTGTATTTAATTATCTCACCGCGCTAAACTATTCCAAAGTATGAGAAGTATTTAAATTATGTCGTTAGTAGATTTAGCTAATACTAAAATTCGGGTAATTGGATGCAGTGCGGTGATGGCTGTTGGGCAACTTATTTCAAATGCGATCGCCAATCCGGGAACACAAGCAGCAGCGGGTATGATTGGTGGCCCGATCGCACTTGGAGGCATTTCGATCTTAGCAGCGATCGCCGGTGGTGTCGCGGGGAATCTGGCGGCGAATGACATCGGAAATCGGATGACGGAAAAATTGGCAAAAAATCCGAATATTCTCGACAACCATGATTTGATTAAAGCGGCGGGTGAGGCGATCGGCTATATTTTGAGAGAGGTTGCGAAGTCGGATGAATTAATTGCGATCGCCGAAACCAAAAATTTGCCTTATCCAGAACAGCATTTAGATGAATTAGCTGAGAAAACTCCCGGATACTGGCTGGATATTAACACGAGTACAGCCGATTTGTCAAGGGGTTTACAGATTTCCGAAGACCAGCTAACTAAGATTTTTTCTGCGGATGTCGAAGAGTTCGATCGCGTTACCGGATTGACACCAGCAGATTGGGCAACTTTCCTGGGGGAATTCGCAGCCAGCGAGGGCAAATCCTTCGATGCAGAAATTGTGGAATTTGTCGCGGACAAACTGTACACAACTTTTCCGAAAGCGTACCGGGAAGTGCTGAAACTGGATGCGGCGAAGGGAGGCGAAAAGTTTGCGGCGATGCTGTTGAATCTCCACCAAATTGCTTTGACTGAATTGAGAGATTTGGGGCTGCAAAATGGGGAGATTCTGCAAAAGTTGGAGGCTGTGGCGACGCAGCAGCAGATTTGTCAAGTGATGGTGAAGTTGGAGGCGATCGAAATTGGCATCCGCGATGATTTGGCGCAAATTCAGAATTTGCTGGAACGATTTGTTGATACTGGTACGCCTCGATTGCCGCTTCCCTACGAGTGCGAAACGATTATTGCCGATCGGACTCAAGACTTTACCGGACGGCGATTTGTGTTTGCAGCAATTGCCGAATTTTTGCAGAAGAATCGGAAAGGCTATTTTGTTTTAGAAGCAGATCCGGGTGTCGGCAAAACTTCAATTATGGCGAAGTTAGTGCTGCTGCTGAAGCGGCGCTGCGTCGCCCATTTTAACTCGCAATCTCAAGGCATTGTCCGCGCCGAACAATTTCTGGAAAATGCCTGCACTCAGTTAATTCGAGGCTATCAACTAAATTATCCGCAACTGCCGGAAAATGCGACCAGAGATGGCAATTTTCTGAGTCGATTGTTGGGGGAAGTCAGCGCTAAATTGGGCGGGAAAAAGTTGATTATTGTCGTCGATGCCCTGGATGAAGTGGATCTGGGTTTGCAGGGGCGCGGTAGCAATGTTTTGTATTTGCCAGATGCTTTACCCGATAACGTTTATTTTATTGTTTCCAAGCGGCCGGAATCTCTGCATTTGCCAAATAATCATCACGTTTTTGATTTGATGCAGTACAGTGCAGAAAGTTTGGCGGATGTCAAGGTTTATATTGACAAACGCACCAGCAACAGCGCGTCAATTCAGAATTGGATTAACCGTCAAAATTTGCAGCGCGAACAGTTTGTGGCGGCGGTGGCGGAAAAAAGCCAGAATAATTTTATGTACCTGCGCTATGTGTTGAATGATATCGATAGCGGCAAGTACAGCGATGTGAATTTGCAAGATTTGCCGAGGGAATTGGAAGGATATTATGACAAGCATTGGGCGCGGATGGAAATGGCGGTTAAAGATAAGGAATTGCGCCGCCGGAAGTTGAAGGTGATTTATTTGTTGACGAAAACTCGCAAGCCAGTTTGTTGCGATATTTTGGCGGATTTTGCTGAGGAAGATGCTTTGGATGTGCAGGAAGTTCTCGATGATTGGGAACAGTTTCTGCGGCGTAGCGGTGATAGTCCTCCCGATTACAGTATTTATCACGCGAGTTTCCAAAGATTTCTGCATCGTATAGATGTTGTGCAGAAAGCTGGGGTTTCGCTGCGGGATATTGAAACGGCAATTTCTGATAATTTGTGGGGGGATTTGTACGGCGATGAGTAAGTTTAAAGAACGGTTGGGGAAACTGTCGCCGAAAAAGCGGCTTTATGCTTTGGAAACTCTGCCGGGGCATTTGGCGGAGAGTGTTCAAGGGGAACGGCTACATCAGTTGTTGACGGATTTTGATTTTATTGAGGCGAAGTTGGATGCGATCGGGGTTCAAGGGTTAATTGAGGATTATGATTTGGCGAGGGTTTCTGATGTTTTGTTGTCGGAGGGGCAAACGGGAACTTTGAAGTTGATTCAAGGGGCAATTCGCAAGTCGGCGCACATTTTGGATGGGGATAAAACGCAATTGGCTGGGCATTTGTTGGGGAGGTTGCTACCTCATAAAGTGACTAGAGTTGTAGATGAATCTAAGTATTTTTGGGAGCATTTACCATTGATTAGTAGGTTTGCTCCACGTAAACCTGTCAAAAAAGTGACGGAAAAAAGCTCGTCACCTGATGATATTCAAGCCATTCTGGAACAAGCAAAGCAGTGGAAAGATAGTCCTTGGCTGCGGCCTTTGAAGGCTAATTTAGAACGGGCAAATGAAGGGGCATTGCGGACACTTGTCGGTCATGCTGGTGCGGTAAAAGCAGTGGCGATCGCACCAGACGGTAAAACAGCGATTTCCGCTTCCGAGGATAGAACCCTGAAAATCTGGGACACCGAGACAGGCCGGGAACTGAAAACTCTCACAGGTCATAGTTCCGGGGTATTG